>JALONX010000709.1 GCA_025454695.1 Chloroflexaceae bacterium | reverse complement strand
GATGGCAGACTGTAAAGTAAATCGGCTAATTCTGAGACCTTGTCTTACCCACAAAAGCCTCGGCATCTCTGTGGGAACATTCCTCGCCGCGTCCTCCGCGCTCTCCGCGGTGAAATCTATATGACTCACTCTATCCCAATCTGGCAGCTGGCAGCGACACCCATAACAGCAGAGACGAGTCTGCACAATGCTGGGGCAATCTGGATGGCCCGACTTGAAACGGCGGGCCTGGACATTGACGCTGATGATGAACTAGACGACGAGGCGTGGCAGGCTGAGCGCGAAACCCAGCGCCACCACTCGCGGCAGACAATTGAAAGTTATCGCACCGCCTTTGTGCTGTTTGCCCGCTGGTTGGAACGGAACGGGCGGTTAACGGTGGGCACAATTCAGCTGGATGACCTGGTACACTACACCCGCACCCTGCGCCGCCGCGACTACGACCTTTCGGATCGGGCGAAGGAGGCGCGGGAAGCGGGCGAAACGAACCAGCGCCTGTCGCCCCGCACCATCCATAGCTACACCCGCCCGCTGCTCGGCTTTCTCACCCTGGCCGAATCGTTTGATGCAATTAGCTTTCGCACCGCCGCCGTGCGGGCCGAGTTGCTGCGGGCCCTGCCCCGCCTGCCCGAAACGGTGGCCCCCACCCCGCCGGATTTGCGCCGCCTGGCCAGCTTCTATGACCGGCCCCAATCGGAAGAGGAAGAGCGCACCGAGCGCCTGCGCCTGATCCGCCTGCGTAATGCGGCCCTGCTGCATCTGCTCTTTTCCAGTGGTGCCCGCATCTCCGAAGCGCTGAGTCTGAATGTCGGCGATGTCTACCGCGACCGGCGCGTGCTGAGCCGGGTGCTGGTGGCGGGCAAGGGGCGGCGTGAGGGGCTGCTGTTTCTGCGCCGCCCGGCTGAACTGGCCTTCAAGCGCTACCTTGAAGCCCGCAACAATCCAGCGGCGCACCTGCCGCTGTTCGAATCGCTCGACCGTCGCACCGCCGGGGCGCGCCTGAGTCGCTCCAGCGGCTGGCGCATTGTCAATGGGGCAGCCGTGGCCGTGGCCCGCCAGATTGAACTGGAGGGCAAGCACGATGAGGCGGCCTTGCTGCGCACCACGTCGCCCCACACCTTCCGCCATTTTGTCGGTTTCCACCTGCTCAACGAAGGGGTTGAGCTGGCCGAGGTCTCCCAGATCCTCCGTCACCGCAGCGTTGAGGTGACCCGCAACTTCTACGCCCGCTACAAAGACGTGCAGCTGCAGGAAGTTCACGACCAGTACAGTCCCGATCCGCTGTAGCGCCATTCTTGTAGACTCTCACAAAGGCACAAAACCCTCAGTTGCGGCTTTGTGAGAACCGAAAAACGTGTAGGCCACCATCTTATAACATCATTGCACCTGTTGGAGGAATGCATGCCCCGCGTCTTGTTGCGTCTTGTCATGAGTGTTGTTCTGCTTGTGATTGGTTTCGGCATCGCCTTTGCGGCCAATCCGGTTCCCAACGATTTTGTAGATGAACTGGTACCAGGGTTGGATAACCTGACTGAACCCACCGCTCTGGCCTTTCTGCCTGACAACTCCATGCTGATTGTGCGGCGAGCGGGCGTTATTCGCCGTTACACCAACCCCGCCGCCACCAACGGCACGCTGGAAGCCACCCCATTGCTCGACATTAGCGGGCGCACGTGTGCCAACGCCCAGGAACGGGGCCTGCTTGGCCTTGCGATAGACCCGAACTACAGGAGCAATGGCTTTATTTATGTCTACTATACTGGCCAGACCAACGGCACCTGCACCACGCCCCGCAACCGCGTCTCACGCTTTACCGTGGTGAATAACGTGGCGAACGACAACACCGAACGCATCCTGATTAACAACATCTTTTCTTCTAGCCAGGGCAACCACAACGCGGGCGACCTGGCTTTCGGCAAAGATGGCCTGCTCTACATCAGCGTGGGCGATGCTGGCTGCGACTACAACAATGACAGCGGCTGCCAGGCGGCCAACGATGCCGCCCGCGACCCGAACACGCTGCTGGGCAAAATTCTGCGTATCATCCCCAACCCCGATCTCACGCCTGCCCAGCGCATTCCCGGCGATAATCCCTTCCGTAGCGGCCCGGTCTGTGCCGAAACCGGCGGCAGTTCCACGGCGGGCTTCTGCCAGGAGACCTACGCCTGGGGCTTCCGTAATCCCTTCCGCTTCGCCTTCGACCCGAACACGCCCAGCAACCAGGTGCGCTTTTTCGTCGACGACGTGGGCGATGGCCGACGGGAGGAGATTAACCTGGCTGCGCCCGGGGCCGACTTTGGCTGGAACTGCCGCGAGGGCAGCACCAACCAGAATACTGGCGGCAAGTGCAACCCGCGCCCGGCCAACATGGTTGACCCGATTTTTGAATATGCCCACGACGGCAGCGTAGGTGGCCCGGCGGCGGGCTGCCGCTCCATCACCGGCGGGGCGTTTGTGCCCAACGGCCTCTGGCCCGGCTACGATGGCACCTACATCTTTGGCGATTACGTCTGTGGCAAACTTTTTACCCTGCGCCAGAACGGCAGCACATGGAGCGCAAGTGACTTTGTGACCGGGCTGGGCGGCAGCAGTGCCGTGCATCTGGCGTTTGGCCCGGTGACAGTGAACGGCACCCTCACCCAGGCCCTCTACTACACCGACTACACCAGGGGCGACGTGCGCCGCATGCGCTTCGTAGGCGCGGTGAACCGTGCGCCAACGGCGGCCATTAGCGCCAGCCCCACTGCCGGGGCCGACCAGGGCCAGACCGAGCGACTCACGGTGAACTTCAACGCCAGCGCCAGCAGCGACCCGGACAGCGGCGACAGCATTGTGAACTACGAGTGGGATTTTGGCGATGGCAGCGCCCGCCGCAACACCAGCGGGCCAACCACTAGCTACACCTACAATCGGCGCGGTCAGTTCACTGCGACGGTGCGCGTGCGCGACAATAACAACAACACCTCTACCAACAGCGCCACCGTGCGGATTGACGTGGGCAACAATGCCCCAGTGGTGGAAATTCTCTCACCAGCGGCGGGGGCCACCTTCACCGTGGGCCAGCAGATCACGCTGCGGGGCCGGGCCACCGACGCCGAGGATGGAACGATAGCTGACGGCAACCTGCGCTGGGAAGTACGCCGCCACCACGACGACCATTGGCACCCCTACCTGCAAGCGGGAACACCTGGCAACAATCTCACTATCAGCGGGCCAGACCCGGAAGATATCATCGCCGCCACCAATAGCTACCTGGAGATTCGCCTCAGCGTGACCGACTCACGGGGGGTGACGACGCTGGTGACGCACGACATGCAGCCGCAGCAGGTCACCCAGACCTTCCTCACCCAGCCAGCGGGCCTGCGGGTGATTGTGGATACCAACACCAACGACAACACCGTCACCGCGCCCGCCAGCATCGTGGCCTGGCCCGGCCAGCGTATGGAACTCAACATCCCCGCCGGGCAGGTGCTGAACGGCCAGACCATGCGTTTCTGTGCCTGGTCGCAGGGCGGCCCCCAGGAACAGACCATCACCGTGCCCAACGGCAACCAGAGCTACACCGCCGTGTTTGCACCGGAAGGCCAGCCCTGTGGCGCAATCCCGACCCAGCCCCCGGTGACCTCGCCTACGACCGTTCCAACCACGACCCAGCGTATCTTCCTGCCACTGGTGCAACGGGCCGTTCCGACCGCCACGCCACAGCCCCGGCCCACGACTACCCCAACCGCACGGCCCTCGGCCACGGCCACGCCACAGCCCCCGGCACCAACAGCGACGACGCGCAGGCCGTAACGGTACGCCTGATGAAACGCGAAGCGTGAACCGTAGTGTGAAATTACGGTTCACGCTTCACGGTTCACGCTTCACGGTTCACGCCAATTACATCCGCACGC
>JALONX010000708.1 GCA_025454695.1 Chloroflexaceae bacterium | reverse complement strand
CCACGCGGATGGCCTGGCTATTGGCGTAATCGAGGAAACTCCCCGGTTCTTGCCACGAGCCAACGATGATGGTGTCGCGCAGCTGGGCTGCTGCCGCCGGGTCGGGTGTCGCCGTCACCACCACCGTTTCGGGTGTGCCACCTACCACCACTGTTTGCACAATTGGCGTCGTCGCCGCCGTGGGTGTCTGTCCGCAGGCCGCTAGCATGGGGGCCAGCACCACGGCCAGCCCGAACATTACCAGCCAGTTCCAGCTTCGTTTGCCATGTACCACATGCATACTCACTCCTTTCTTGCAGAAAACGCCACTTCACCACGCTGACCACCTCTCACAAAGGCACAAAGCTCACAAAGGGACTAGGGAGACGGAAGACAAAACCTCTTTGTGTCTTTGTGCCTTTGTGAGAAATAAAATTGAGATGTGGTGCCGTAGTGCGAGTATAGCGAAGTTGTTCTTAAAAGTAGTTAAGCAATTGCAAAACCTTTGCTAAATCTGTAAAATGACATAACGAGCTAGCGCACAACAACACTTGTTAAGTGTGTAAAACTTTGCTTGCCCCTCTATTCAAGGGCGGGTGGGTGTGCTATACTGGCATCCACCACGTCCCGACATAACGTTCAGCCTAATTCTGGTTGCCTGCTACTCCTGGCAGCCATGTTGTTGTACACGGGAGAGGTGTCACCATGCGGCGATTCTGGTATCAGCCCACAGCGTCATGGTTGTTGCTGCTAGCCGTGCTGGTGGTGCTGCTGTTTCTGGCGGGGTTGCAATATCAGTGGGTGAGCCAGGTGAGCGAGGCCGAGGAAGCCCGCCTGCAAGCCAGCTTGCGCGTCAGCACCGAGCGCTTTAGCGAAGATTTTGACCGCGAGATCGCTCGTATCTACCTGAGCTTGCAGATGGAGGCTTCGACCTATGGCGAAAAACGTTGGGAGACGTTTGCGCAGCGCTACGATGCCTGGTTGGCCAATGCCCCGTACCCCGAACTGGTGGAAACCGTCTACATGACGCAGCCTAACGAACGGGGCGGCCTGGAGTTGTTGCGCTATAACCCGCAGACGCGCCTGTTTGAAACGGTGCCCTGGCCCGCCAGCTTCGACCGGGTGTGGATGCGGCTGGCCCAGGCCCAGTCCGAGCAGAACAGCCAGCCCCGCCCCCGGCTCGATGAGCAGGTGCTTGAACCAGTCGCCGCCGAACTGCCTGCGCTGCTGGTGCCGCTGGCCCGCCCGGTGGTGTTTTCCGGCACCCAGAACAAAGACTTTGAAGTTCACTTTCTCGGCAACCGTGCCCTGCTGCGGCTGCCCAGCGGCCCCTGCTTTCTTTCATGCGAACCACAGCTCAGTGCCGACCAGCGGCTGGTGCATCTCATCATCGGTTTGAACCAGACCTACCTGACCCAGACCTTTTTGCCCGAACTGGCCCAGCGCCATTTTGCCGCCAATGGCAGTCTCGATTACAACCTGCGAATTGCGCCACGCAACGATGTCACGAAAACGGTCTACCAGTCGGACGGGCAGAGCCGGGTCAATGGCCCAGCCGATGCTGAAATCGCCCTGTTTAGTGTGAAGGCCGATGAGTTGAGCCGCCTGCTGGTCAATAACGAAGTGCAGCTGAATGCGTCGTCCTCTGCCCAGCCGCCTGGCCCCATCGCGATTGGTCTGGTCAGACCCTCAGCCACGACCCAGGGCGATGAGGCGTCGGCATCCGAAGGTGCATGGCAGCTGGTTGCTACCCACCACAGCGGCTCGCTGGCGGCGGCAGTGGCTGCTGGCCGCGCGCAGAACCTGCTGCTAAGCTTTAGCACACTGCTGCTGCTGGCGGCCAGTTTTGTGCTGGTGGCCCTGCTGTCACGGCGTGCCCAGCGGCTAGCCCAGCAAAAGATGGATTTTGTCACCACCATTTCGCATGAACTGCGCACACCGCTGGCGGTGATCTGTTCGGCGGGCGATAACCTGGCCCACGGCATTGTGAGCCAGCCAGAACAGACTCAGCAGTATGGCAGCGTTATTCGCAACGAGGGCCAGCGCCTGAGCGCTATGGTGGAGCAGGTGTTGGAGTTCGCCGGGGTGCAGGCGGGGCGCAAGCGCTATGTGAGCGAGCCGGTGGACATGCGCCAGGTGCTGGAACGGGCGCTGGCCGTCTGCCAGTTGCACTTCAACCTGGAGGAGTTTGTGGTGGAACGGCAGATTGCGCCCAACTTGCCGCTGGTGCTGGGTGATGAGGTGGCACTGCGGAATGTGCTGCAAAACCTCATCTGCAACGGCATGAAGTATAGCCAGAACGAACGCTGGCTCCAGGTGCGGGCCACCACCGCCGCCGGGCGGCACGGCCCCGAGGTACAGATCAGCGTGGAAGACCGGGGCATTGGCATTGCACCCGAAGACCTGCCCCATATTTTTGAGCCGTTCTACCGGGCGCGTGATGTGGTAGCGGCCCAGATTCGCGGCAGTGGCCTGGGGCTGGCCCTGGTGCAGCACACGGTTGCCGCCCACGGCGGGCGCATCAGTGTCACAAGCCAGCCCGGTGTGGGCAGCACCTTTACCATGCACTTGCCCGCCATGTCCGAACCGGCGGAGGCGAAGGAACACGATTCGGGGGTGAAGAGCTATGAACCGTCGCATCTTACTCGTTGAAGATGAACCTGGCCTGGTGATGACCTTGAGCGACCGGCTGCGGGGCGAGGGTTACAGCGTGGAAACGGCCCTGGACGGCGATAAAGGGTTAACCCGCGCCCTCAACGAGCCGTTTGACCTGATCATTCTCGACGTGATGCTGCCCCGCCGCAACGGCTTCGACATTTGCCGCAGCTTGCGCCAGCAGAGCCGCCAGACCCCGATTCTGATGCTCACGTCGCGGGGCCAGGTGACGGACACGGTGGTGGGACTCAAGCTCGGTGCCGACGATTACATGACCAAGCCCTTCGAGATGATCGAACTGCTGGCGCGGGTGGAGGCGCTGCTGCGGCGCGTGCCCGACGTGCCCACGCCGCCGGTGGATGTCTACCAGTTTGGCCCGGTGAAGGTGGATTTTCGCACCGCCGAGGTGGATTGCGGCAACGGCCCGGTGGAGCTCTCGGCGCTGGAATTTCGGCTGCTGCGCTACCTGATCGAGCATCGCGGTGCAATTCTTTCCCGCGACTCCCTACTAAACGAGGTGTGGGGCTACAACGCCCTGGCCTCCACCCGCACCGTAGATGTGCATGTGGCCTGGCTGCGCCAGAAGATTGAACCCAACCCGCGCTACCCCAAATACATTCTCACCGTGCATGGGCTGGGCTACAAGTTTGTTGGGTAGACCGGAGACCGGAGACGGGAGACCGGAGACCGGAGACCGGAGACCGGAGACCGGAGACCGGCAAATCCCACACAGTGTTGGCCACCATGCACCCACCGCAATCCCACCGCCGTCGGGGCCACCCGCAATGCATCATCAATGACCAACCCCATCGTCGTCGGGGCGCGGTCTATGACCCGCCCACCATGCACCCACAATGGATTCCATTGATGTCCACCGTAGGGCCGCCATTATGGAGGTTTATGTTTAATGTGGTCACCGCACGTCCCGTAGGGGCGTGATTTATCGCGCCATTGGCTCGACCTGCCACCGAATGAATTCGGCGTCTGGAAGGCGCAAACATGCTGATGAGCTTTAAGAAATAAAACGGGTATATGCGCTGGCCGTAGCCCTCAAGGGCGCGGCTGGGAGCTGCGAAGCCCGCCTTTGCGGGCTATACCGAATTTAATGTTTAATCTTCATAATTCGGCGTCTGGAAGGCGCAAACACGCTGATGAGTTTTAAGAAATAAAACGGGTATATGCGCTGGCCGTAGCCCTCAAGGGCGCGGCTGGGAGCTGCGAAGCCCGCCTTTGCGGGCTCTACCGAATTTAATTTTTAATCTTCA
>JALONX010000707.1 GCA_025454695.1 Chloroflexaceae bacterium | reverse complement strand
TTTAATGGAGAGATACGCAGTTCGCAGCACGCAGTTCGCAGTACCTGGTTTGTGTGTAGCTACTCAATCTCCTCCAGCGTCACCAGGCCGCGCTTGAGGGCGAAGATGGTGGCGTGGGCACGGTCACGCAGGTTGAGCTTGCCCAGCAAGTTGGCCACATGGGAACGCACGGTGGCCTCGCTAATCGTCAGGGCATTGGCAATCTGGGCATTGCTGCGCCCAAGGGCCAGTGCCCGCAGCACTTCCCGTTCGCGGGGCGTCAGGTCGTCCAGGTCGTCGGGGCTAGCCATGTCGCTCATCAGGGTTTCGGCGGCGAGGGGATCAAGGACACGTTGGCCCGCTGCCGCCCGCCGAATGGCGGCGATCACCTCGTGGGCATGGGCAGCCTTCACCAGATAGCCCAGGGCACCAGCCCGAATGGCGGCCTGAATCTGCTGCGGCTGCACACTTGAGGTGAGCATGAGCACGGCACACGGCAGCCCGGCGGCCTTAATCTGGCGCGTCGCCTCGATGCCGTCAAGCCCAGGCAGCAGCATATCCATCAGCACCACGCTGGGGCGCAGCGTGCGGGCCAGTTCCACTGCCTCGTCGCCCCGTTCGGCCTCGCCCACAATCACCATGTCGTCGCGGGCTGCCAGCAGCATGCGCAGGCCCTGGCGCACCACCGCGTGGTCGTCAACTAACAGCAGCGAGATGCTCATGCGATTCCTCATTAACTGGCTGCACAGGTAGCGGCAGCTGCACCTCAAGATGCGTGCCCTGTCCTGACGCACTGATGATGTGTAATGTTCCACCCACTGCTCGCACCCGCTCGCGCATGCCCACCAGCCCCAGGCCCATGGATGTGGCCGAAAGATCAAAGCCGTGGCCGTCGTCGCTAAGCTCGAGCATGGTGGTGCGCTCGTTCTGGTTCAGGCTGATGCTCACATGGCTGGCCTGGGCGTGGCGGGCAATGTTGTTGAGGCTCTCCTGGCACACGCGGTAGAGCACATTTTCAAGCAACAATGGCAGCGGCTGGTTGAGCTGCAGCTGCGTTTCTACCACAATGCCATGCTGGTTGCGCCACGAGTCGATCAGTTCATGCAGCATGTCAATCAGGCCACGCCCTTCGAGTGCGCCAGGCCGCAGCCAGGTCAGCACGTTCCGCAGTTCATCCTGGGCGTGGGCGGCAATGTCGGCCAGCTGGTGGGCTTGCCGGGCGGCCTGTTCGGGCTGCTGGCTAATCAGTGTGGGCAGGCTGGCGGTGCCCATGGCCAGGCTGAAGAGATGTTGGGCCACCGTGTCATGTAAATCGCGGGCCAGGCTGGCCCGTTCAGCGGCGCGGGCACTTTTTTCCGCCGTCAGGGTCAGGGCGCTGTTCTGCTCGGCCAGCTGCCGCAGCTCCTGCACCTGGCTGCTAATCGTTTCGGCCATCTGGTCGAACTGCGCGCCAAGCTGGCCGATTTCGTCGCGGGCATGCTCATGCGTGCGTGCCGCCAGGTCGCCCTGTGCAAAAGCCCGGCTGGCCTGGGCGATGCGGGCCAGGCGGCGCGACAGTGGCCGTGTGGTGATGAGTGCGAGCAAGGCCGCAATGGGGATGGAGCCAACTACGGCAGCCAGGGCCACTATCAGACTGATTTCGGCGACGCCACCCACGATGGCACCGAACAACTCGGGCCGCACGCGGGCCACCACCCGCAGGCCGTCGCGCATGGGCTGGTTAAACTCGTGCCACGGCCCGCTGGCTGTGGTCAACGTGCGCCCTTCCACTGGTATCGTAGCTGCATCAGACACACAGTTGGTCACCGCTTCCCCAATTGCGCAGCCGTTTGCCCCATAGCGAAACAGAATGCGATTGTCGGCGGCGACGATATAGCCTTCTGCCTCGCGGCCTGGTAAGTAGGGCCATTCGGCTTCAATCACCGGTTGCTGCTGCCAGGCCAGAATCACCCGATGGGGCAGATTGCTATAGAACGCCCGGTTACGATAGTCATCCAAAACGAGAAACAGCAGCGCAATCAGCACGATGCTTAACACCGTGGTGATGACTGACACGAGCAAAAGCCGCGATTGTATGGAATGCATAGGCTGTCCAGTTTTGAGTGACGAGTGACGAGTGACGAGTGACGATGAGTTGATGTGCAGATTACGTTTCACGTTTCACGTTTCACGCCTCACGTTTCACGTTTCACGCAGTACGTAGTCCGCAGCACGCAGTCGAGACACGGCCTCACGTTGCATGCAGTGCAGAATACGTCCTCCCTCAACAATACCACAGCTTGCCCCGCCTTGCCCTCCACATGGTGATGAGTGTTGCTCAACAGCCTGTTGAGTATGGTTCCACCGCCTGCGCTTACGCCGGGGGTTGCCACAGCCTACACTGCGAGCAGCAAGAGTTTTGGGTGCGAAACGTCGCTGGATTACGTTGAGCTTCAACGGCGTTTTAGGCACAAGCTGTAATTTGCAAGCTGCAAGCTGCAATGCTGAAGGAACAAACCATGCACGAACAACAACCGCGCCTTAACGGCAACCCGATTGCTGACACATCCATCAGGCAGCCGGTGTTGATCACCATGCTCACGCTACTGCTGGTGGTGCTGGGCCTGTTGGCCTACCGCGGGCTGTCCATCAGCCTGCTGCCCAACTTCGACATCCCGGTGGTGGCAGTGAGCATGCGCTACCCCGGCGCTGGCCCGGAGGTGGTGGCCGACCAGGTGGCCAGACCGTTGGAAGATGAGCTGGCGACGCTCAACGGCCTGCGCCGCATCACCTCAGACTCGACCGAGGGCCAGACCACCATTTTGACCGAGTTTGTAGCCGGTACCGATTCGGCCCAGGCGCTGCAAGAGGTGCGCGAGAAGGTGAATGCGCTGCGCCCGGCCCTGCCTAACGGCGTGCGCGAACCGCTGATCGAGCGCTACGACCCGAACCAGAGTCCGATCCTCAGTGTGGTGATCGCCTCGTCAGGAGGGCGTTCGGGCCTGGAGCTGCGCAACTTGCTCACGCAGGAGTTTGTGCCTGCGGTGCAGCGCGTGCCCGGCGTGGCAGCAGCCCGCGTGAATGGCGGCCTGGTGCGTCAGATCAATATCAACCTCGACCTCAACCGCATGCAGTCCTTTCGGCTGTTGCCTTCGGCAGTGGGCGATGCGGTGGCTGCTGCGAACGCCAACGTGGGCCTGGGTACTGCTTTGCAGGGCGACCAGAACATCAGCCTGCGGGTGCCCAATATCATTGAGCGACCCGCAGACCTGGCCCGCGTCGGCATTCCCGGCACCAACCTGACCGTGGGCGACGTGGCCACCGTGAGCGATGGCACTGCTGATGTGCAGGGTTTCACCCGGCTCAACGGCCAGGAAGCCCTGACGCTGGATGTGCGCCGCCAGAGCGGGGCCAACACCGTGGCAGCCTCCGAAGGGGCGCTGCAAGCGATCAACGAGGTGGCGGCCCGCTACCCCGACCTGAGTGTGACGACGATTTACGACGACGGGGCCAGCGTGCGCCAGCAGGTCAACGGCGCGATTGAGGAGATGCTGCTGGCGCTGCTGTTTGCAGTGCTGGTGGTCTGGCTCTTCTTCCGCGACATTCGCAACACGCTGATTACGGTTGCGGGCATGCCGGTGATTCTGATTGCGACCTTCGCAGGCATGCAGGTGTTTGGCCTCTCGATCAATGTGCTGACGCTGCTGGCCCTTTCGATTTCAGTCGGCCTGGTGATAGACGACGCGATGGTGGTGCGCGAAAACATCTTCCGGCGCATGGAACTGGGCGAAGCGCCTGATGTGGCCTCGTCTCGTGGGGCTGCCGAGTTGGCGCTGGCGGTGCTGGCCTCAACGCTCACGGTGGTGGCCGCTTTTGCCCCGGCCATATTTGCCGAGGGCATTGCAGGCATTATCTTCAAATCCTTCAGTATCGTGGTGGTCGTGGCGAT
>JALONX010000706.1 GCA_025454695.1 Chloroflexaceae bacterium | reverse complement strand
TTAAGGAATACATCGGGTAAACGCGCATGCCGTAGCCCTGAAGGGCGCGGCTCTCATGTGCGAAGCCCGCCTACGCGGGCTATACCGGATGTAATGTTTCATCTTCATCAGCGTGTTTTGGCCTTCCAGACGCCGAATTCATTCGGTGGTTGAGGGAATGAGAAATACAAAAAGACTTTGTTTACAGACTACTAAAACCTCAAGCAAATTCGTTTAAATCTCACTAATTAGCACCCTGAGTAGGCCAAAGGCTATGTCGAGGGTACCGCTCGTACCACCGAGTGCATCCTTCGATACGGCCTCTTTAGAATCTTCGCTGCGCAAGCAAACGCGGGTTCGTCCTACTCAGGATGCTACATGTTGTGGTATGTCGCAATGTTTGCTGAACACCTCTCCTGACTCACGCACCGCCCGGTTTGACGCCCGTGACCCACAATGGGTTGCGGCAAAGGCAACCAAAAGCCGCGAAGGACATCCCTCGCGGCCTTTGCGTCTTACTCCATGGGCAATTCTACCCCATGTTCACGGAGCAGTTTCGGATTGGCGCACCCCACAAGCCCCATCACGCAACGGAGTTCGGCAATCCAAAATCTAAAATCCAAAATCGTACCTGGGCTACCGCCGCTGATAGGCTTCGTCAAGCAGCTCCACGATGTAGCGCACCTGCACATCTTCGCCGCGTTTGCGCAGCTCGCCCGCCAGTTGCAGGGCGCAGCCGGGGTTGGCCGTGGCAATCACCTTTGCGCCAGTGGCCAGCGCATTGTTGATTTTACGTGCGCCAAGGTTGCTGGCCATCTCCGGCTGGGTGATGTTGTAGACGCCCGCGCTGCCGCAGCACAGCGCCGACTCGTTCATCTCCTTCAACTCCAGCCCCGGAATGGCCTTGAGCAGCGTGCGCGGCTGGGCGGTGATGCGTTGGGCGTGGGCCAAGTGGCACGGCTCCTGGTAAGTCACCGTCACGGGCAGGTGGCCGAGGTCTTTTTTGTTCAGCTCGATGGCGGCCAGGAATTCATGCACGTCCTTCAGTTTGGCCGCAAACGCTTTGGCCCGTTCGTACCAGGCCGCATCGTCGTGCAGCATGTGGCCATACTCCTTCAGTGTGCTGCCGCAGCCCGCCGCATTGACGATAATCGCATCAACGCCCAGCCCCTCGAAGGCGGCAATGTTGCGCCGCGCCAGCTCCCGACAGCCGTCCAGGTCGCCGCCGTGGGAATGGAGTGCCCCGCAGCAGCCCTGGCCAGGCGGCAGAATCACGTCGCAGCCATTTTTCTGCAACACGCGGACGGTGGCATCATGCACATTGGCGAAGGCGGTGCTCATGATGCAGCCGCTGAGCAGGGCCACGGTGTAGCGGCGCTGGCCTTCAGCCTTAAAAATCTGGCCCTGGGGTACGGTGAACGAGCGGCTAATCGGCGGCAGCATCGTCTCCATCTCGTCCATACCAATCAGCTTGAGAATGCCGAGTTTGCGGGCGACCCACTGGGCACCGGAGCGCTGGTAGAGCGCCATAGAGGCTGAAAAGGCCCGGAACAGGCGCATGTCGTTAAACAGGCCGTTAAACACCACCCCGCGCAGGGCACGCTGCCACAGCGGGCGGGCCTTGATGGGATTGGGCAGATTGGCGACGGGCTGGTGGGCCACTTCCGCCCCGGCGGGCAGGCTCTGCTGCACAGCGGCGGCCTTAAACTGCTCGATCTGGTCGCGGCTGGCTTCGAGAATCGCGCCGTACTGCACGCCGCTGGGGCACACCGCCTCGCAAGCCCGGCAGTTGAGACACTGGCCCATCTGCTCCTGAAACACCTCGCTGTTAATGCCGATGCGCCCTTCATCCACCGCCTTCATCAAGTAGATCCGGCCACGGGGCGACGACATTTCCAGCCCCGTTTCGCGGTAGGTGGGGCAGGACGAGAGGCACAGCCCACAATGGACGCAGGTGTTGATAATGTCCGAACTGGGGCGATCCTTATTCGTGAAGCCAATCAAGGGAATGGGGACAGCGCTCTGCGGGGCTACCTCGGTCGTCATGCACAAACTCCTTCATTGCATCATCGCGTATCCACCAGCGCGGGTGTTCATGTGTAGTAGTTTGTAGGGCAAAGGACTTTCGTGCCTATAGTCTAGCATAAGCTGCGGTTGCATGCCATCCCTCTATAGTTGCAACCTTGCTACCAGATTGGCGGCAACGGCGATCAGGGGTTACAATTTAACCACGCCGGGCGTACCAGGGGCTTGACCCCGCCCACCAGCAATGGTACGCTGAGAGTCTATCAAACTATTGGGTGAACAGCAATGGAAGCAACATTACCACCACGCCTCTCGCCCAAGGGTGAGCGCACCCGCGAGCATATTTTGGAAACGGCCCTGCGCCTGTTTGTGGAAAAAGGCTATGAGTCCACCACCATGCGTGACATCGCCGCCGCCGCTGAGACATCGCTCGGCCTGACCTACCGCTATTTTAGCCGCAAAGAAGACCTGGTGATCGCCATCTACCAGCGGCAGACCGAGGAGCTGATGCAGGATGTGCAGGCCTTGCCGCCCACCACCATCGCCCAGCGCTTTGAACTGGTGATGCAGGCCCGGCTCGATCGCATCGGCCCCTACCGCGATGCTGTGGCGGCTTTTTTTGGCGCAGCCCTGACGCCCCAATCTGGTATTGCGGTGCTTGGCGACAGCACCTCGGCCCTGCGGCAGCAGGCGGGCGAAATCTTCTACCTGGTGGTGGCCGGGGCCAGCGACGCGCCCCGCAAACGGCAGACTCAGCAACTGGCGACCATCCTGTACGCCGCCCACCTCACGCTGCTGCTCTTCTGGTTCAACGACCGTAGCCCTGGCTACCAGCATACCCATGAACTGATTCGCCTGACGCGGGATGTGTTGGGTATCATTCGCCCCGTTCTGGGCTTCCCGCCCCTGGCCAAATTCCTACAACGGCTCTGCAAGGCCATCACGCCCGTGTTTGGCACCATTGCGTGACGAGGGTCGAGTGACGAGGGTCGAGGGTCGAGGGTCGAGTTTTTAGGGACAAGGAAATAAGGGAAATAAGGGAAATAAGGGAAGTTGTTCTGGGCGTCCTCTTGCCACTTCCTCTATTTCCTTCATTTCCCTGGTTCTCAGTTCTCGGTTCTCGGTTCCTGCTTCCTGCTTCCTGGTTCTCTTCGCTATCACTTCCATTTCCAACAAATATTGTGAAATTTTGCACAACCCTATTGACGTGGGCTGAGTCGTGCTGTATACTCGAATCAAGAAGTGAACGTGTTCAACAAGCAAGGAGGCCAGCATGAACCCGACAGTCGCAACCTATTTTCTGTACCTGTTGATCAGCATTGGGCTGACGCTGTGGGTGGGACGGGGGCTTGTGAGCAACGGGCGGGTCTTTTTGATTGATGTGTTTGGCGGCAACAAAGCCGTGGCCGACGCAGTGAACCGATTGCTGGCGATTGGCTTCTACCTGGTCAACTTCGGCTTTGTGGCCCTCTGGCTGCGGATTGACGAGGTGATTCTGGGGCCGCAGATGGCGATTGAAGCGCTGGCGAGCAAGATTGGCTTTGTGCTGCTGGTGCTGGGCGGCATCCACTTCATCAATCTGTATGTCTTCAGCCGCATGCGCCAGCGGGCCACCACGCCTGCCACGCCCGCCGCCCCGGCTACATTGGCCCCCGAAGGGCGGGTTGCAGGCAAGGTGCAGTAGTTTTTACCACGGAGGACGCGGAGGCATTTTACCGCCGAGGGCGCGGAGGGCGCGGAGGTTTTTCGATACTTCTGCGCCCTGTATTGCTACAACCAGACGCGAAGTTTGCTTCGTGTACGTCACAAGCGGTAGTGCGGACTTATGAAGATTAAAAATTAAATCCGGTATAGCCCGCGCAGGTGGGCTTCGCAGCTTCAAGCCGCGCCCTTGAGGGCTACGGCGAGCA
>JALONX010000705.1 GCA_025454695.1 Chloroflexaceae bacterium | reverse complement strand
TCACCATCTCGTCGTAGAGGTCGTCCAGTTCCTGCTGCTGGCCAATCCAGGCCAGGCTTTCCAGGGCTTTGCGGCGCAAGTAGAGCGATTGCGGGTGATTGGGGTCGAGCCGGTCAATCGCAAAACGCGACTCAAGCTGGGGCGGCAAAACCAGGTCGCTCTCGCCACGGGCGAAGCTGCGGGCGGCCTGGCGTACCAGCGGGCCGAGGGGCTGGCCCGTGTCGGGGTGGCTGGTGCTGTCGAGGTTGCGGCCAAGCCAGGCCAGCGATTGCAGGGCTTTACCCTTAAGGCTGCGGTCGGGCTGGCTTAGCAAGATGCTAAACAGCCATACCACCACATGGGGCTGCCCGGCACGAATGCGCCCGGCCAGGTAGACCAGTTGCTCAATACTGCGCTGAAACAGGCGCTTGCGACTCTGCAACAGTGCGGCCAGCAGCTCGCCCACCTGCTGGGCGTCAAACAGGGTCAGGGCGTCAGTCGCGGCCCACACCGTGTCGTCCCAATCGCTCTCGCTGATGGCTTTGGGACGGCGCTGCATCACAATGTCGAGCAGCAGCACCGCGTCGTCGGAGTGGTCGGCCAGGTCGCCCAGGGCGAAGGCGGCCAGTGCCCGTTCGGGGGCGCTGTTGCTGGTGCTGGCAACGGAATCGCGCAGCTGCTCGCGACCAGCCTCGTTGCAACTTTCCCAGGCTTGCAACAGCGCCAGCAGCGCCGGGTCGAAACTGTCCCAGGCCACATGGTCGCCGTCGCGGCTGTCTTCGGCCCGGGCGTAGGGTGCTGGCGGCGCAACCGGGGTAATCTGTTCCAATCGGCTGCGGGCCATCAGGTTGCGCAGGCCCCGGGCGGCGGCAATCCGCACGGTGGTGTAGTCGTAGCGGGGGCCACCACGGGTGCGGCGCACTTTGTCCGTCAGCAGGCGACGCAGCGCGGCCACGCTGGCGGCGTAGGGCAGGCGGCCCAGGGCGGTCACAATCTGGGCACGGCGCAGCGCCGAAGGTTCCCGTTCGCTATCGAGCCGCAGCAGGCAGGCGTCCAGCAGTTCCTGTCGTTCGCGCAGGGGCAGCCGCCGCATGGCCTGGGGCGAAAGGCTTTCCAGGCTGCGGGCCAGCAGCAGGCTATGGGCGCTGCTATTCTCGGGAATGGCGGCTCGGCCCAACAGCAGCAGCGCTCCCGGCGTTTGCAGCATGCCCGCCAGGGTGTACACCGTGTCTTCCCAACGATTCAAACGGTAGGAAAGGCCGCACATCGCCACAATGTCCGTGAGTCGCTCCATCATGTCGCTGCGACTCGCCAGCGCCATGGCGGTGCAGTAGGTTTGCAGCATGGGCTGGGTGAAGCGCACGGTGTGCTGGCCCACATCGGCCAGCAGGCGGTTGTCGCGCAGCCGCTGATAAAGCTCTTCCAGGCTGTAGTCACGGCTGCCCCGCACCTCGGCCATCACCCGAAACACATCGCTGAGACTCAGGCTGTCGCGGTGATTCCAGGCCAGTTCCCAGGCCAGGGCTAGCAGCGTCTGGCGGGCGGCGTCGCCCTGGGTAAAACGCACTTCTAGCCCTTCCAGGTTATCATCCAGCACATGTTGCAGCAGCTGGTTGCGCGAAAAGCTGCGCCCCTGGCTCTGGCTCAGGCGGCGGTAGATGTGGGCCAGCAGCGCCGGGTCGGTAGCCAGGTCGAGCAGGCGGTTCTCCACCATCTGGCGGAAGAGCGCGGTGCTACAGTTGGCATCCCGTCCGCGCAGGTAGCGCAACACCTGCCGCTCGTTCAGCGGTTGCAGCATCAGCACGCGGGCCTGTTGGGCCAGGCTGTCGGGCAGAAAATCGCGGGTGCAGCTGACGACGATGCGCTGCTGCGGGATGCGCCCGGCCAGTTCCAGCAAATCGGCGGTGATGTCGGCCCGAAAGCGCTCCTGCACATCGTCCAGTCCATCCAGCAGCAGCACGTAGAGTGGCGTGGTTGGGACATTTCCAGCCTGGCGAAACAGGGCTTGCAACTCGCTGGCCAGGGTTGGCACGCGGGCGGCAACAGTTTCAAGAATCAGTCGTTCCAGCCGATTGCCGCCGGGCCGCTGCTGGTCGTAATTTGCCAGCGGCACAAAGACACCCACCGGCTGGCTAAAATCAACCCTGGCGCTGTCGGCCAGCCGCCATGTGAGCCGCTGCAATGCGGTGGTCTGGCCGGAGTGGGGCGAGCCGATCAGGGCTACCAGGTTCTGGCTTGTTTCCGCCGTGTCCAGGGCCATGGCGCGGGTGAGGCCGTTTAACACATCGGTCGGCGGCGGGGCGTCGTCAGGATTCTGGCGCAGCACCGACCAGTGAATGCCGGGTGGGATGCTGATCACCTCCACGTCAATAAATTCGCGCCCGCTCCAGCGCAGAAACTCGCCATCACTTAGCACCTGCTGGATATACTCCAGGCGGGCGTTGGGGGTGAAGAGCCGCCCGTCGCGGTTGCGCATGTAAAGGACGGGTGTGCTCCAGCTCAGGCTGTTGCTTTCAAACACCTGGCGGCGGGCGGCGCTCACGGCCACATCAACCACGCCGTCCCGCAGCAGGTAGTCGCTCAGGTGAAAGGTGAAGGTACGCGCCAGCGGAATTTCTACCAGCCGCTGCATGGCCAGCACCGCCGGGATGCCCGCCTGCTGCACCAGCTGCACCGCCAGGTTGCCCAGGCCCGGCCCTTCGCCAGTGGCAGCGGTGTTACAGCCAATCAGCACCACCAGGCTGGGGCGGTAGGTCAGTTGTGTCAGTCGCCCCACCAGTTCCTCGCCGTTGTAGAGCGCCCCACCGCCGCTGCTGTTGTCTTCCAGCAGCAGGCGCGTGCCAAGCTGGGGGTGGTGCAGGGCGTGGCCGTAGTAGAGCAGCACATCGTAGCCTCGATCCGGTTCTGGCGCGGCGGGCGGTGTGAGTCCGCCCCATTCCAACGCTTCGTGCAGGCGCTCGCGGGAGGTGCGCGGCTCCAGGAAATCGGCGGCAAGCTGGCCCATGCTTTCCATGGAGCTAAAGCGATTGGCCAGTTCGCGCTGCTCGGTGGGCTTGTCCGAGGCGGCCAGATCCCAGCTGTCCAGGTCGTTCGGCTCGGCCATAGCCACCAGCATGTGGATGGGCCGCCGTGCCACCGCGGTGCCTTCGGGCTGGCTACTTTCCAGGTAGCGCGAAAAGGCAATCGCGTCGTCGGTGGCTAGCGGGCGCGGCGGCGACTGACCGCCGCTGTTGTCGAAGTAGAGCAGTTCCCAGGGCACGCGGTGCAGGCGCTGGCTGGCGCTATCGAGCCAGAGCTTGAAGCGCAGGCGGCGGTTGTTGGCGCGGGCGGCGGCCAGGCCTTGCTGAAAGGCCGCACTGAGGCCATTGGCGAAGAGTCGCCCGAACAGCGTGAGTCCAAAGGCGGCCACGTCGCCGATGCTGGCGATGGAGGCGGGCTGCATGTCGTCGCTCAGGGCCAGCTGCCCCCGAAAGAGCCGGTCGCCTTCCAACGTCACCGTCACGCTGAACAGACCCTGGGCCTGGTTCAGGTCGCTCACCCGCACAAGCATCTCATCGAACTGGCCGGAGGTGGGGAATGTCATAGTGAAGTATGAAGTATGAAGTATGAAGTATGAATGGTGAGCGATAAGCGCCGTAGGGGCGCGGTCGGAGACCCACCCGCCACGCAGCCGAAGGGAACCGAGAACCGAGAACCGAGACTCGTAGGGGCGAACCTGGCGTCCGCCCTCGCTGCCGCCCAATGATACAAACGATGAAATCACCGGATTATGGCGGCGCAGTCTGCGCCCGCTATGTACCACAATGCCAATCAATGGAGCTGCGTTGTAGAGCCGCAAGCTGTGTGAGTGCTTGTAATGTCGTACCTTAACCGTCTCACATCTGCGTACCCCTCGTGTACGTGCTTCTGGTACGCTGGTGGTTGAAAAGCTACCTCCGT
>JALONX010000704.1 GCA_025454695.1 Chloroflexaceae bacterium | reverse complement strand
GCGCTGTTTAAAATTACCGCCACCAAACTATAACTATAGATGAATTTCAGCGTCATTTACGCCTAACCGATAGCACTATTCCCCAGTTAATAGCCTTGCTAATGTTCCAGCCCTAGCCTACACATTCACCGAACTTCTCTTCTTACGAAGCCTTTAAAGATTTTTACTGTGCATTGTACCTGTTTTTATGAAAAAAAAACATGGAAAATGACCCTAATGTCTATCAAATACAATAATGATGAGATAATCATTTAGGACTTGACTGATCACCCAAAAAGTACTTTTGTTGACAATGAGGATAAATTAAATTTTCGTGCTCAGCCAAGCATAAGCTAGGATTGCCATCAGGTACTGTAAATAGGATTGTACTTTTGGTTACATTGTCATTCTCGACTGTGAATAGCTAACCACATGCACTTGACTTGCATTTCATGACACTTCTCTGGCCTGATCGAAACAACACTAGCATCCAAACAGCTACGTAAATCACAAGACAACATTCAACGAGCAGCTAGTTTTCGGGCTTCGACTACTGAACACTTGAAAACGCAGCCGCCGTACGAGAGCGACGTCGATATATGCCGCTGTCCAGATTTTGCCGTTGCGAATGTCAATGTGGACGGTGCTGCCATGCACCCGCTGCTTATTCTGCCAGCCAATTGGCATACGTTGGTAGTGGTCGCCCTCAATATCAATAATCTGCTCGATCTCAATCTCACCATAGGCAGGCCGATACTGGCTGTATTCTGCGAGGATTTCACGAATATAGGCCCGATACTGGTTCAATCGATCCATTGTACTACCTCCGCTCAATGCGTGACCTCAGTATAGCATGGTGAAACAGGCGATGGCAATGCAACACGTTGAGTGCAGCGCCCACCATTGTGGGTCGCGAAGCGGCCTGAATTGGCATTGATCTCAGTGTAGCGACGCCCCGCCGGGGCGTCGCTACACTGAGATCAATGCTGTACCGTGCAATTCAGGTGTTACGTTGCTACACCGCCTCCCCCAACTCCCGCATGGCCGCGCCGAGCCGCCGGATGCCCGCGCTGATCTTGTCGGCAGGCTGGTAGCTAAAGGCCAGGCGCAGGGCGTCGTCGCCGGAGCCGTTGGCGAAGCAGCGCGTGCCGGGCAGAAAGGCCACCCCGTGGCGCTCGGCAACGGGCAGCAGGGCGCTGGCGCTCATCCCTTCCGGCAGGCGACACCAGACGAAGAAGCCGCCTTCTGGCGCTTGCACCTGCACGTCGGCGGGAAACTCGCGCTGGATCGCCTCAAGCATCACGTTGCATTTGTGGCGGTAGTGGCTGGTCAGGGCGGCGATGTGCCGTTCCAGCCGTCCATCGGCGCAATATTTGGCCACCAGGCGGGTGATAAAGGGGCCGCTTTCGCCTTCCAGCTTGAGCATGGCCAGCCGTTCGATGATCTCGCGGCGGGCGTAGGCCCAGCCCACCCGCACGCCAGGCGCGAGGGTTTTGGAAAAGGTGCTGACCCGCATCACCCAACCCGAGTCGTCCAGGGCGGCCAGGTGGGGCAGGGGCTGGCCGCTGAAGCGCAGGTCGCCGTAGGCATCGTCTTCCACCACCAGCACGCCATATTCCGCCGCCAGACTCACCAGCCGCTTGCGTCGTTCCAGCGTCAGGGTTGCGCCGGTGGGGTTGTGAAAGGTCGGGATGGTGTAGATAAAGCGTGGGCGCACCCCCTCGCGGGCCAGGCCGCGCAGGGTCTCTTCCAGTGCTGCCACATCTAGCCCCTGCCCATCCACCGGCACGGTGACCAGGCGGGCCCCGGCGATGGCAAAGCGCCGTACCGCGCCCATAAAGCTCGGCCCCTCGATGATCACCGTGTCGCCTGGTTCCACCAGCAATTCCGGCAGCAGCCCCAGAATCTGGCCCGAGCCATAGCCGATGAGGATGTTGTTGGCTTCCGCTTCCACGCCCTCGCTTCGCAGCCGGGTGACAATCTGTTCAACCAGCTCGCCGTCTACCGGGCTGTAGTTGAGTGCGCCATCAATATCGTCCCGCAGGGCCGCATCGGTTGCGCTCACCAGGTCATCGGCGGGAAACAGGGCCGGGTCGGCCAGGCCATAGGCCAAACTGATCATGTCGCCGTTGTCGGGCGACGAAGGATAAAGCAGCGGCTGCATGGTTCGGGCACGGGCGGTGAAGAGTTCTTCCAGGCGGTGGTGGGTTGTGGTGGTCATAGTTTTCCTTTTTTACCGCGGAGGGCGCGGAGGAAACGGAGGAAATTACGAGTTACGAGTTGGGAGTTACAAGTTACGAGTTTTAGCCTCGTACACGTCATTGTGTCATCGTGTCGTCTTGTCATCTCTGCACCTCTGCGTTACATTCAAAACCTCCGCGTTCTCTGTGCCTCCGCGGTGAGTAAAGAACCTCCGCAGTGCATTGCATTATCCTAATGCTGCTGGTGTGCGATGCAGCGGCAGTAGCCCGGCTGCGGCCTGGGCGGGCGAGGGGTAGGCGGCTTCGGCGGGCTTGTCTGAGGCGGCGACACAGTGTGCTCCCAGCCCCGCCAACGTTTGCGCCGCTGTCACCACCTCGCGGCAGAGGGGCAGACGGCCATCGGCCATGCGGCCCACGGTGGCGGCAAATTCCGCCCGCCGGAAGGCCTTAAACGGCGTGGGGTCGCCCGCAGCGTCGGCAGCCCGAATCTCGCGGTGCAGGGCCGCCAGGGCGGGCGGCAGGGCTACCATGCGTTCGGCCTCCACCCAACCCAGCACCTGGCGAAAGCTGCCCATGCTGCCATCGGCCATGCCAGCGTGGAGCCGTTCCAGGGTCAAAGCCCCGCTGGCCAGCAGCAGCGTCAGGTAGACCACGTAGTCCTGGTTGTCGAGTGTCAGCCCGTGGTACTGCTTGCCGCAGAGCAGGTCATATTCCTGGCGAAACACCGGCAGTTCAAAGCCGGAACCGAGGATGTCGCGCCCCACCGCCAGCGCCCCGTCAGCCCGAGCGTCGTCAATTCCACCATCGGCCCGGCCACGAGGGCCAAGCAGGGTTTTGTCAATATCAAGAAACAACACGGTTTGGGCAAGCGGTAGGCCCCGCCCCTGCACCTCCCGCACCCACGGTTCGAGCAGTGCCCAGCGGTTGGCGTGGGCAATCGGGCCGTCCCACTGCGTGGCGGGCGCTTCGTCCGGTTTGTCCTGGGCGATAAAGGCCAGCGCAGGCAACCCGCTCACCATGGTGAGGTGCTGGGCCATCCAGCGGTCGTTGTCGGTGTCACCCAGCACCAGAAACGCCTGGGGCGGTGGTTGTCCGGCGTTGTGTTGCGCCAGCCGCACCATGGCCAGCACGGCGCGGGCGTAATCAGCGTCGCGTTTGCGGGGAATGTAGCCGGGGGCGAAGCCAAGAGCGTCGCGCACATGGCGTAGGCCGGGCAAGTGCGGGGAGTCGGGCTGCAAATCCCGGTAGAGCACAAAGTCCCCGGTGATGTTGGTAATTGTTAACATAGTTTTGACCGGAGAACGAGTTACGAATATTTGATAGCAAAGGAAATAAATACTGTGTCAACAAAGTCTTTTTGCATTGTTCATTCCTTCAGCCACCGAATGAATTCGGCGTCTGAACGACCCAAACACGCTGAAGCGTGTTGACCTAGAAATACGTGAAAACTTTGTTGACGCAGTACTTATGAAGATTAAAAATTACATCCGGTATAGCCCGTGTAGGCGGGCTTCGCATTGCTTAGTCGCGCCCTTTAGGGCTACGGCATGCGCGTATACCCGTTTTATCTTTTAAAGCTCATCAGCGTGTTTTTGTCTTCCAGACGCCGAATTATGAGTCTTTACAACATAATCCAGACAATCATCTGAACAACACGCTTATGAAGATTAAACATTAAACCCGGTATAGCCCGCGCAGGCGGGCTTCGCAGCTTCAAGCCGCGCCCTTGAGGGCTACGGC
>JALONX010000056.1 GCA_025454695.1 Chloroflexaceae bacterium | reverse complement strand
GCGCGGCGAAATGGTGCTGGTTTACCGGGTGGCTATCAACACTGAACCCTGGCGCATCGCTATTCCTACTGCTGTGCCCTGTGCCTGACTTGACGACGTTCAATCTGGCGCTTACAACAATCGGTGTGTAAACTCATGCACCTTTCCCGTTTTATTGATATATGTTAAAGTGTTGATGAAAAAGTTGTTACTTGCCCTTGCTGCCGACATGTACTATATTGGAAACGAATAACAGCCGTGCGTGGCTGAAGCCGGAGGTACCATGGCCGAAAACGCACAGGCTCCCAACCCACCAGCACAACCCAGTCAGGCGCATATGGTTGCATTACAGGACAGCGTCACTCGCCTACGCCATATTCTGGCCCAACTGCCCGAACTTTTTCATGCGGCTGCGCATGAAGATCCCCTTCCCGCCATGCAGCGGCTCGCCGCTGACCTGCTGGAAGCCGACTCACTCCAGATTTTGATTCCTGCTGGTCTGGAACGGGGCCACACCGCCGAATTGGGCCGCATCAGCGTGCCGGTGCTGCTGGGCGGGCGACCGACCGGGCGCATGGATGCCCACCGCGCCTACCCCTTTGATGACGACGACCGGGCCGTGGCGCGGGCCATCGGCCAGATGGTGGGCATGGTGCTGGAACAGTCGGCGGCCTACAGCCAGCTGAACCAGTACCGTGACCAGGTGCAGGCCAACGACGACACGCTCGACCAGCTGTTAAGCTTTGCCCGCCATATCGTCAGCGGCACGGCCAACCAGCGCGAGCTGGCGGTGCGCCTGGCAACCCAGGTACTGCACATGGTCGGCGGTGAACGGGCCAGTATTCTGCTTTTTCCCCTTGACCAGCCCGAACAGCCGGTGCTTATTTTTCACACCGGGGTTGTTGCTTCGCCAGAACGGGCCATCGCCGTGCGCGACCAGGGGCTGGCCGGGGTGGTGCTGCGCGAACGCCGCCCGTTGATCATTGACGAGACCGACACCGACCGACGCTGGCTCTCGTTGGGCCACCATGAGGTGCCCGCCGCGACTCGTTGCGCTATGGCCGTGCCGCTGCTGTGGGGCGAGCGCATCGTCGGTGTGCTGACGGTGACAACAACCCGCTCACGCCTCTTTAACACCCCGCAACTTAATCTGCTGGAACTGGTGGCCTGCCATGTGTCGCTGGCGCTGCGGAGCGCTGAACTGGAAGAGCGCCTGGTAAGTTTGCATGACACGCTGGCGGGCACCCACCAGGCCCTGGCCGCCGCCGTCGAGACGGCCCGCCGCGCCATGGCCACCCCCAACTCACCCGCCGCCCGCGCCCAACTCGCCGCCGCGCTGGAAGAGATTCACACCCTCAGTGAGCAGCTTCGCACGACCCACGGCACGCTCCACAATCTGGTTGTACCCAGGCAGTAACGACAAGGGCGGGCTGTGGGGGCTGAGCGGGTTGTAGGGGCTAAGCGGGTTGTGGGGGCTGAGCGGGCTGAGCGGGCTGAGCGGGCTGAGCGGGTTGTGGGGTTCGTCTCCCACGTCTCCCAAACCTCCCACATCTCCCACACCATTTCAGTGTACAATAGCTCCAGATACAGTGTCGTTTTTTCTGTAACGGAGCAGTACGGGATGCAGTTCGACTCAATTGATGCGTTGCAACAGGCCCTGGCCGACCACGCCTATGTTGCCGACCGCCCCCTGACCACCGCCATCTACCTTGCCCTGAAGCTGAACAAGCCCCTGCTGCTGGAAGGTGAAGCCGGGGTGGGCAAAACCGAAATTGCCAAAACCCTGGCCCGCATGCAGGATCGCCACCTGATCCGCTTGCAATGTTACGAAGGGCTGGATGTCAACAACACCATCTACGAGTGGAACTACACCCGCCAGATGCTGCACATCCGCATGGCGGAGGCGCAAGGCGGCGCGAGTGGCGACGCCGGGCTGAAGGGCATTTTTGGGCCGGAGTTTTTGATCAAGCGCCCGCTGTTGCAAGCGATTGAGGAGACCTGGATCAAGCCGCCGGTGCTGCTGATTGATGAAATTGACCGGGCCGATGAGGAGTTTGAGGCTTTTCTGCTGGAGCTGCTTTCCGATTGGCAGATTACTATCCCCGAGCTTGGCACCATGCAGGCCAACCAGCCACCAACGGTGATCATCACCAGCAACCGCACCCGCGAAGTGCATGATGCCCTGAAGCGCCGCTGCCTGTTCTACTGGGTAGACTACCCCACGCTCGACAAAGAGCTTCAGATTGTGCAGGCCAAAGTGCCCCAGGCGGGCGACATGCTGGCGACACAGGTGGTGCGGGTGGTGCAGGAGCTGCGCCGCCTCGAACTCTACAAGCTGCCCGGCGTGGCCGAAACGCTCGATTGGGCCACCGCCCTCGCCGCCCTCGACCAAACCAGCCTTTCGCCCACGGTGGTGGAAGACACGCTGGGTGCGATTCTGAAATACCAGGACGACATTGCCCAGGTGAAGGGCAAGGCGGTGCAGGAACTGTTGAAGAAGGCCGGAGCGTCGTAACAATTTCTCACAAAGGCACAAAGGCACAAAGATGTCGCCAAAGGATGTACTGTTGCATTCCTTTGTGCCTTTGTGCCTTTGTGAGAGCTACAAATAGGTATGGCTGAGCAACATATGGCAGTGGGTGAGATTTTGGAGGCGTTGCGGGCCGAGGTGCGGGCGCGCCGGGCGGCAGTGGTTGACGAAAACAGCGCTGAGAGTGCCCTTGAGCGGGAGTTGCAGCGTTGCATCGAGCAGCTTGAGATTACACGGGTGGTGAGTGCCCACTGGCCGCTGAACGAACAAACGCTGCCACAAAAGGCGATTGCCCTGGTGAATAAAGTGGTGCGGCGGGGGCTGCGCTGGTACATCAACCCGATTGTGGAGCAGCAAAACGCCTTTAACGATGCGGCGGCCCGCACCCTGCGGCTGCTGGTGCAGGCCCACGGCGAACTGCGGACGCACATGACCGAGATCGGTAGTAGCGTGGTCTCAGACCCGCCCTATGAGAACCGAGAACCGGGAACCGTAGAGCCGCAAGATGTTGCGGCTTCCGAGAACCCAGCACCCAAGAGCGAGCTTGCCCCGTGTGCAGCCGAGGGGAACTCAGCACGCAGCACCCTTCGCGTTCGCTCAGGGCAGGCTCAGCACGCAGCACGCAGCACGCAGCACGCAGCCCTGCCCGCCGTTCCGTCCGACATCGTCGCCCTGCAAGCGCTGGTGGAGGAGTGGGGGCGAACCGAGCCTGCGGCAACCTTTCCCGATCTGGCCATGCGGCCCTGGTACCGCCGCGTGGTGCAGCACCAGCAGGTCAACGCCCACTGGTGGATTGGCGGGGCGACACCACTGGAAAAAGCGCGGGCGCTGGTGCAGCGGGCGGTGCGCCAGTATCTGCGCTGGCTGATCAACCCGATTGTCGAACAGCAAAACGGCTTCAACGCCGCCCTCAGCGAGGCGCTGCCGCCACTGCTCGCCGCCGATGCCGCCCAACGGGCCACGCTGGCCGAGCGACGGGCGCAACGGGCCAACGAGGAACGCTGAACGAGGGATGACGAAACTCGTAACTCGTAATTCGTAATTCGCTACTATGCTCACCATTGTTAGCCCCTGGTATGGCCCGGACACGCGGGGCGGGGCCGAAACCCAGGCCCGCAGCCTGGCGCAGGCGCTGCACGCCCAGGGTGTGGCGGTGCGCGTCTGGGCCAGCACGGGCCGCGACTCGTTTTCCCCCGGCGATGACCAGCACTACCCGCCCGGCGACGGCGAACTGGATGGTATTCCGCTCTGGCGCTTTCGGCCCAACGCCAGCGATGAGCGGGGCGTGCCCCACTTTTTTCGCCAGCACCCCCAACTGTTGCCGCCGTTGGAACGCTTCACCATCCACGAACTGCGGCTGCTTGGCACGCTGCTGAGCAGCGATGAGCTGTACGCCGCCATTTTGCGCGAACGAGCGCACAGTCGCTTTGTGTTTGTGCCGTATCCCTTTCCCACCAGCTTCTGGGGATCGCTAATCGCGCCAGAGTCGAGCTATCTGCTGCCCTGCTTGCATGACGAGCCGTATGCCCGCTACAGCACCTACCGCTACATGTTTCACCAGGTACGGGGCGTGCTGGCCAACAGCCACGCCGAAGCCGAACTTGCCCGCCAGCTCTACAACCTCCCCGCCGAGCGGGTCTGCGTAGCGGGCGAAGGCATTGACCTGACGCCACGGGGGGATGGAGATGCTTTTCGGCAGAAATTGCCTTTTTTGACCGGAGACCCTTCGGCGTTGCTCAGGGCAGGCCGGAGACGGGAGACCAGAGTTGACAGTTTGCAGTACTCAGTTGGCAGTTTGCAGCGGAACGATCACGAAGTGTCAACTGCCAACCCTTCGACTTCGCTCAGGGCAGGCTGCCAACTGCCAACTGTTTCCGAATCGCCAACGCCATACCTCCTCTTCTACGCCGGGCGGCGCGACGAAAGCAAGAACATTCCGCTGCTGGTGTCCTATGTGCGCGAGTATTGGGCCAGGCGGGGCACGCCGCTGCTGTTGCTGTTGGCCGGGCAGGGCAAACCTGATTTTGGATTTGGGATTGCCGATTTTGGATTAGCAGACAATACAATCCGAAATCCAAAATCTAAAATCCAAAATGTGATTGATCTCGGTTTTCTCGATGAGCAGACCAAACACGATGCTTACGCCGCTGCTGATCTGTTTGTGCAACCCTCGTTGCATGAAAGTTTCAGCATTGTGTTGATGGAAGCCTGGCTGCAAGGCACGCCCGCCCTCGTCCACGGCGATTGTGCCGTGACTGCCGACCATGCGCGGCGGAGCGGCGGCGGGCTGGCTTTCCGCAGCTTCGGCGAGTTTGCCGCCGCGCTCGACTTGCTGCTGCCGCGCCCGGAGCTACGCCAGGAGCTTGGCGCACGGGGCCAGGCCTATGTGCTGGACACATGCCGCTGGGACGAGGTGGCTCGCAAAACGGCGGCGTTTGTGTTGGGCGAGGGGTAGCGCAGAAACGCAGAGGCGCAGAGGTGCGGAGACGCAGAGTGTAATGCGTAATGCGTACTGCGTGAAGTGTAACAACAGGGAAATAAAGGAAATAAAGGAAATGACGACCTGATGCTCAGAATTATTTCCCTCATTTCCTTTATTACTTCGTAAACAAAGTTTTATAGTATTTCCAGACTAACACGCTGATGAAGATTAAAAATTAAATCCGGTATAGCCCGCGCAGGTGGGCTTCGCAGCTTCAAGCCGCGTCCTTTAGGGCTACGGCCAGCACATATACCCGTTTAATTTCTTAAAACTCATCAGCGTGTTTTGGGCTTTCAGACGCCGAATTCATTCGGTGGCTGAAGTAGAGCGAAACACCTGAACACTTTGTTTACAAACTATTTATTTCCTCTACGGATCACTCGTCATTCATTTTCCTCAGCGCTCTCCGCGTCCTCGGCGGTAAAAAAATGAAACCAAAGCGAATCCTCATCTGCGCAACCCAGGTGCCATTTGTGCGCGGTGGAGCCGAAAATCTGGTGGAGGGGCTGCGGGAGGCCCTGCTGAGCCACGGCCACATGGTGGATGTGGTGAGTCTGCCCTTTAACTGGCACCCGCCGGAGCGCATCACCGAGACGGCCCTGGCCTGGCGCATGATTAACATCCACGACATCAACGAAGTGCCGGTTGATCTGGTGATTTGCACCAAGTTTCCTTCGTACCTGGTGCGCCACCCCAACAAAGTGGTCTGGCTGGTGCATCAGCATCGCCAGGCCTACGACCAGTACGGCACGCCGCTGAGCGATTTTGTCAACATCGCCGAACATCGGGCGGTGCGTGACGCCCTGTTTCGCATGGATCGGCAGGGGCTGGGCGAGGCACGGGCCATCTACACCATTTCGCGCAATGTGAGCGAGCGCCTGAAGCACTTCAACGGCTTCGATAGCACGCCGCTCTACCCGCCGAGCCGCTACGCCGGGCGGCTGCGCCCCGGCCCCTATGGCGATTACATCTTCTCCTCGGCTCGTTTGGATGGGGCCAAGCGGCTTGATCTGCTGCTGCGGGCGCTGGCCCAGACCCGGCAGCCGGTAAAGGCCATCTTCGCTGGTAGCGGGCCGGAGCGAGAGCGGCTAGAACGGCTGGCGGCTGAGTTGCGTCTGGGCGAACGGGCGCGTTTTCTGGGCTTTGTGGACGACGCCACGCTGATTGACCTTTACGCCGGGGCGCGGGCGGTGTTTTATGCGCCGGTGGATGAAGACTACGGCTTTACAGCGGTGGAGGCGTTGGGTGCGGCCAAACCCGTTGTCACGACGGATGACGCGGGCGGCGTGCTGGAGTTTGTGGACGATGGAGTACACGGCTGCGTTTCCGCGCCGGAGCCGGGCGCGGTTGCCGCCCGCCTCGACGCGCTCTGGGCTGATGTGGGCCTGGCCGCCCGCCTGGGTGGGCCGGGGCCAGCGCGGGTGCGGGAGATTACATGGGAGCGAGTGGTTGACGAGTTGACGGACGATTGACGATTGACGATTGACGATTGACGATTGGTCATACTGCTGCCGACTGCTAACTGCTAACTACCAACTGCCAACTGCCAACTGCCAACTGCCAACTGCCAACTGCTAACTGCTCACCAGTTTGTCATAACGCACAAACACACTGTCGCGAGTCCAGCCGCAGCGCTCGTAGAGCCGCTGGGCGGTTTCGTTATCCAGGGCGGTGCGCAAAAATAGGCCCCGGCTGCCGGTTTCGCGGGCAAAAACCTCGGCCTGCTGCATGAGGGCCACGCCGACGCCCTGCTTGCGTACCCCTGGTTCCACAAACAGGTCGTTCAGCAGCCACAGCCGCTGCATAGCGACGGAAGCGAAGGTTGGGTAAAGCTGCACAAAGCCAAGCGCTTGCTCTTCCTCCAGAGCCAGAAAAATAACCGACTCGTCCCGTTCCAGTCGTTCAGCAATAAACTGCCGCGCTCCCGCCAGGTCAGAAGGGGCTTTGTAGAACTGGCGGTAGGCATCGAACAGCGGCGCGATGGCGGCGGCGTGGGCGAGTGTGGCGCGGATGATGTGCATTGGAGTTACGAGTTACGAGTTACGAGTTACGAGTTTTGCTGACTGGAGACCGAAGACCGGAGACCGAAGTCAGAACATACTATGATATTAACGCCTTATAATTACGCATTACGCCTCACGTTTCACGTTTCACGTTTCACGCCTCCGCGCCTCCGCGCCTCTGCGTTTCACTCCGGCTGGCTGCTTGTGCGCATGGCCGCCAGCTCAGCCTTGGCCTCGTCGCCGACTTTGGCCAGTTTGGCCAGCCACTGCTCCTTGTAGGGACGCAGTGTTTGCACCACGGTGTGGGCAACGGCGAAGTTGCGGTACCACTTGCGGTCGGCGGGGACGATGTGCCACGGCGCGGCCTCGGTGCTGCACTGGCTCAGCGCTTCTTCGTAGGCCCGCTGGTAATCGTCCCAGAACTGGCGCTCTTTCCAGTCGCCCGCCGAGAGCTTCCAGGCCTTTTCGACCTCCTGTTCGCGGGCGAGCAGCCGTTCTTCCTGTTCTTCTTTGCTGATATGCAGATAAAATTTGAGGATAATTGTGTTCGCCTCAGCCAGCACATGTTCAAAGTCGTTGATCTGGCGGTAGCGCTTGCGCCACACGCTTTCGGACACCAGGTTATGCACCCGCACCACCAGTACATCTTCGTAGTGCGAACGATTGAAGATCGCCAGTTCGCCCCGCCCCGGCGTCACCTTATGCACCCGCCAGAGGAAGTCGTGGGCCAGTTCCTCCGCTGTGGGCACCTTAAACGACTCGGTGCGGCAGCCCAGCGGGTCTACCAGGCCAAAGACGTTGCGGATGGTGCCATCCTTGCCGCTGGTGTCCATGCCCTGCAGAATCACCAGCAGGCTATGGCTGCCAGCGGCGTAGAGCAACTCTTGCAGGTCATCAATCTCCTGGGCCAGGGCGGCGAACTCCGTTTCGGCCTGCGCCCGCTCAATGCCGTTGGTGTGGCGCGGGTCGTAATCGGCTAATTTGACTTTTGAGCCTGGTTCGACGTTGAATGTGTGGGGCATAGTTTTTCCTTTTGCCACAGAGAACACAGAGGTCACAGAGATGAATGGTACAGCAAGGTCTTTGGTGGTTTCGGTGGACTGATTTGCAACAGATCGCACAGAGGTTTAGAGAGATAAATGGTACAGCAACGTCCTCCGTGGTTTCTACTGACGGATTAGCTACAGAAGCTACAGAAATTACAGAAGTCACAGAACCAATATGTAGTATAGCTTAAACTATGACTCGCATAAAACGAAGCCGCAAAGGAAAGCAGAGGCACGTACATCTGCAATTCCTTGCGGTTGTGTGTGCGATGCATCCGATAGTCTCTTAGACTACTGGAATGAGCGTGCTATCTGAACCCTCTGTGTTCTCTGTGTCCTCTGTGGCACATATGCGTTACCTCAAAGGGCGTAACAATTCGGCGGCCAGCGCCATGTAGACTTCGGTGCCTTTGAGCAGCTGGTCTACCTCGATATACTCATCCACGATGTGTGCCAGGGCCGGGCTAGACGGGCCAAGAATGAGTGAGGGGATGCCCAGTTCCCCTGCGCTGGCAGAGCCGTTGGAGCAGTAGCGAGCGGTGAAGTAGTCTACCGGCAGGCCACATGTGCGCAGGGCGGCTTCGGCGGCATGCACCAGAACCGCGTCGCGGGGCGTGGCCCATGCCGGATGAAAGTCGTCGCTTACAATCGCGTCGCCGGTGTAGCAGGGAATAGTGACCTGGAGATAGTCCACCTCCACCCCTTCGAGACCAGCCAGGGCCTCGCGGAACATGTGCAGGACGCTAGCGCGGGTTTCGCCCCGCACCAGCCGTCGGTCAAAGCGGGCACGGCAGCCGTCGGGCACAATCGAGGTGCCGGGGAATGGCGCGGAAACAATCTCCACCAACTCATTGATGCCAGGGCCAAGCAGTTCGTCGGGCGGGGCGGGAATGGCGCGGATGCGGTTCACCGCCTCTAGCATGCGGTAGACGGCGTTGACGCCCTCTTCCGGGCGGGAGGAGTGGGCTGGAACGCCGCTGGTGCGTACCTGCACCCCAGCGCGGCCCTTCTGGCCAATGCCAATTTTCAGTTCCGACGACTCGCCGATGATCACCATGTCCGCCGGGTGTTCGGCGAGGATGGCAGCCAACGCCGGGCCTTCCAGCTCCTCCTCGCCCACGCTAGCTGAGACGGTGATACTGCCACAAAACGACTCACGGGGCACAAACGCCCCAGCGCAGATCATCGCCGCGTCGGGGCCTTTCATGTCGGAGGAGCCGCGCCCCCAGATGCGCCCCTCGGCCAGCACGCCGCCGTAGGGCGGGTGAGTCCAGCGTTCCAGGCTGGTAGCGGGCACGGTGTCAATATGGCCGTCGAAGTGCAGGTTGGAACCAGGGCCGCTGCCGCGCCGCCGCCCGATCACGCTGCCAAAACGATCCGTCCAGACCTCGTCGTAGCCAAGCCGTTCCATCCAGCGGGCGACTACTGCCGCCGCTGCCGCTTCGCGCCCGGCCAGACTTTCCGCCTGCACCAGCTCCTGGCACAGGGCGATGACCTGTTGTTGTTGTGAGGGAGAAAGCATGTGTTTTGAGATACGACACGGTGCAACGTTGATGTTGTTGCGTAACAATGTGTAGTGTGGACTTCAGTCCGCGTCGTTGCGCCAAAGCGTTTGCAACGGACTGAAGTCAGCACTACGGTCGCGCAGTAATGTCAAAGCCATGTAAACCGTATCGAAGCGAAACATCGTAGGGGGCATTATAAGCGCTTATCTCGAAATGCTCAATGGTGTGGAAAGGGCAGTCTTGTATCTTCCATGGTACTCGTTGTCATTCCGACCGCAGGGAGGAATCTGCATGGCACGGCATTGAAGACCCTTCACTTCGTTCAGGGTGACATGGATGAACGATGCTGCAAGAATTTGTTGACGATGACTCAATAGTCCATCAACAAAGTTTTTGGTATTTTAATCCGCTTTGGCCACTGAATAAATTCGGCGTGTGAAAGACTAAAACACGCTATCGAACAATGACGTAAAAGAGGCGTGCTGAAGAAAGCTTTCGATCATCATTTGCCCCTCTGTGCCTCATTCGACAGGCGGATCGTGAGCTTGCCTGCCCTGAAGCATTGAAGGGTCGAACGGCAGGGCAGGCGCTGTGGCAAAGCTACTGCGTCTCGCGCCAGCGCTGGTAGACTTCGTGGGCGAGCAACTCGGCCAGGCCGGGGCGGGAAAAGACTACGTCGTAGTCGGGGCCGAGTTTGCCCCGCATGTCGTTGGTGTCCCAACCGGGGATGATAAAGTGCTGTGAACCGAGGATGAAAGCTGGTATTCCTTCAACGGTGAACTGTGCGTTTTCAGCACTCATTTCGCCCCGTAGCGTTGCCCCGTTGGTTTCGTTTTCCCAGCGGGTGCGGATGGTGAGTCGCTTGCCCTGCTGGCTAATCTCCCAGATGTGACTGGGCGAGTTGTAGCCTACCGTTTCGCCGATCCAGAGGCCGTCAAGGCGGTGGGCAACTTCTGGTTCACTGAGCAGACGAATTTTTTCAGCCATGGTTTTTTCTTTAGACAAGGTTCTGACAGGATTTACAGGATTTACAGGATTGACTTTTGGTAACGTGCTGTTTGTGCTCAAACTGTAACGTTCGTTTGTATCGTCTGAAACCATGCCTTAGAGACCGAAGACCGGAGACCGACCCTTCGACAAGCGGTTTGTGAGCTTGTCGAACGGCAGGGCAGGCGAACGGAGACCGAAGCTCGCGTTCCAGTCATCTTGTCCTCTTGTCATCTTGTCAATAATGCTGGCTCCGGTCTCCCGTCTCCCGCTTTGTCCTCAATCCGCTAGCGCGGCCAGCGGGGCCGGGGCGGCCACCGGGCGCTGGCGGGCGAAACCGGGCACATCTACCCGTAGCACCAGCCAGACGCAGACCAGCAGACCGACCGCTTCCAGGATAAAAACGCTGGCGTAGGCGATGGAAAATGAGCCGCTAAGCTCCAGGCCCACATCGCGCAGAAAGCCGCCGAGGAAGATGCCGACGCCCCGAAAAAGCAGCTGGGCCAGCGACCAGAGGCCCAGGTAGGCTCCGGCTTTGCCCACGCTGGTCATCGCCATCAGCAGACTCACCGCGCCCACGGTGTAGATACCGAAACCCAGGCCGAACAGCACCAGCACCGGGCGCAGCAGTTCCTGCATGCCCGTGAGTGCCACCCCGCCGAGCAAGGCCAGCGGCAGGGCGGTGCAAACCAGACCGAGGACGGTGGTGCTGACCTGCTCGTGGGCCTGGCGGCGGCGGGTGAGCAGAATGGTGACGACCATGCTGATCAGGACGCCAATGCCCCAGTAGGCGTTGAAGCGGGTGGTTTCGCCAGCGTTGAGGCCAAATACGTCGCCGCCAAATGGTTCCAGAATGGCATCCTGGGCAAAAGCGCTGGTGGCACCCAGGGCCAAAAAGAGGAAAAAGCCCCGCGCCCGCCGGTCGGCCCACATCTCGCTGATGAGCTGACGGAAGGGCGGTGAGGTTTCAATGGCGGTTTGCGTTTCGCCGCGCCGTTCCTCACCGAACAAGGAAAGGAACCAGAAGCAGGCCGAGACACCTGCGCCAAGGAGCACAATCTGCCAGAACGTCCACTGGTCGTAGACCGGCATGAGCCGCCCGTAGACGACGGCGGCCAGCGGGAAACTGACGACGAGGAAAATCTGCACAATGCTCAGGGCCTGGCCGCGCTTTTCTGGCGGCGCACTGTCGCCCACCAGGGCCAGAAACACACTCCCCGACAGCAGCGTGCCCACGCCGTAGACGAGAAAGGTCAGCGTGGCCAGCAGCCATGCCAGCGGCGAAGCTGGGTCGGCGGCGAGCATCACAGTGAGTACGGGCAGCAGCGGCAGCGTGATGAGCATCAGCAGCCGCCCAATGAAGATGTAGGGCAGGCGATGCATGCCAAACAGCGGCTTGGTGTCGGAACGGTAGCCCGCCCAGATGCTCAGCGGGGCCAGCAGGTAGCGCAGCGCCGAAAGCAGCGCCACGGGCGTGGCGGCAATGCCCAGGTCGCTAATCAGCACCCGGTTCAACACGCCCGAGGTGAGCAGATCGGCGAAGGACGAGCCGATGTGAAACGAGCCGATCTTGATCGAGCGGAGGACGCTAAATTGTTGGTGAGGTTGTTTCATTGACAATTGACGATTAGCCGGACAAAAACGCAGCGACGCAAAGATGCAGAGACGCAGTGGATGTTCCGGTTACGCAGTACGTAGTCCGCAGTACGCAGTCGGGATTACGCATCACGTTTCACGTTTCACGCATGACCCTCATACCCTGCGGCGACCGCCAGTTGCACGGTGTTGACTACGCGGCTGATGCGGCGTAGCAAGCGGGCGCTGGCTTCGGGGCGCACCTTCGATTCTTCGGGCAAGTCCATCGCCGCTTCCACCAGCGAGTCGCGGAAGAAGAGGGCCGCTTCCAGGGCCGCGGTGAGCGGCATGCCAACCCGCAGGGCACTTTGAGCATAGGCCATGCCGATGGTGCGGGCCTCGTCGAGCAGGCCATCGTCGTCTCGTTCTGAGTTTACATAACGCAAAACTACGCCCATCAAGCGCTGGCCGATGCGTCGCCACTCCTCCCGCTCGCCTTCGGGCAGTGCCGTCACCCACGACGGGCGCTGGCTGGTGTGGCCCGCCTCGGAGCGGCTGTGCGTAATAGCCTTGCTAGCCCACGTGCTGACGATGGCGGTTGTGGGAGTTGGGTTGCGGGCAGCCAGGCCCTCAATATCGCTACGGGCGAAACGGCGGTGGCCGCCCGGTGTGATGTAGACCGGCACCTCGCCCGCATCGGCCCAGCGCCGCAGCGTGGCGCTATGCACGCCCAGGAGCTTGCTGGCGGCAGAAAGGGAGAGAAATTGTTCGTCGCTGAGCATAAATCATTGGAGATTAGGGATTAGAGATTGGAGATGTCTGCTTGCAGAATCTGCACAAATCTATACAGCCAGTGCTGGCATTATAGAGGGGGCGCTGGCTGTTGTCAACGGTTTTTAGCCACACCGTAACGCAGAGGCGCAGAGACGCAGAGACAAGGAGTTACGAGTTATGAGTTATGAGTTACGAGTTACGAGTTACGAGTTACGAGTTACGAGTTACAGACTGCGTACTGCGCGAATGGTTAAGCGGTTCTGGGTTCTGGGTTCTGGGTTCTGGGTTCTCTCAATCGTCAATCGTCAATCGTTCGGCTCCCGTCTCCGGTCAAGTCGTTACCGCTTCAGCCACTGCACCAGTTCATCCATGTACTGATTACGCATGGCCTCGCTGAAGTAGCCGCTATGGTTGCAATCCAGTTGTACGAAGCCATCCAGGGCTGGCTTCACCTCGCGGGTGCTGCTGACGGTGACGACAAGATCATTGGCCGGGTCGCGCAGCAGGGCGTCGGCGGCCCCTTCCAACATCTGTTCCAGCAGGCGCATGGCCTGGGCGGTCTGCGGGTCAGCTGTGGGGGCGTTGCCCGCCAGGGCGAAGTAGCCCACGCTCGCCGGGCGGCGGCTTCTGTTCAGCGCTTCCAGAAAATCCGCACCGGGTTGTAAGTCTTTGAGTCCGTTGGCCTGGCCATCCACCCACGTCAGCGCCCAGGCGGCCACTTTGGAGAAGTAGCCCGGCCACAACCCCAGGCCCAGGCTGCCCAGCCAGAGGCCGAAGCGGGCCGCCGAGGCCAGGGGCGAACCAGCGTTGGGCGTGCCCGCCATCACCAGCGCATGCACCAGGTCGCCGCCTTTGTCCAGTTCGATCAGGGCACGGGCCACCAGCCCGCCCATACTGTGGGTCACAATATCGAGGCGGATGTTGCGGCCCGGCTGGATTCCCGCATCATGCAGCGCAGCCCAGAGCATACTGGCATTGTCGCGGATGCCCGTGCCAAAGCTCTCGTAGTCGAAGGTGAGCAGGTGATCGTAGCCGACGGCGGACTGCAACGGCGCACCGAGGTCGCGGGTAATCCAGCGCGTATCATCGGTGATGCCATGCATGCAGAGCAGCACCCGTGAACCCGGCGCAATGCTGCCGTCGTCTATCGTTTCGTAGCGCACCACGCCGTCGGCCACGCTGGCGCGACGCAACCCCACATCGGGCAAACCCTGGCCGGTGAC
>JALONX010000703.1 GCA_025454695.1 Chloroflexaceae bacterium | reverse complement strand
AACGGTGGGCGCAGCGGGCGACGTAGTTGGCGGCACTGGCCCCTGAGCCGTGGCAGCGCATGCGCTGAGCAGCAGCGCGGCGATGAGGATGGATAAGATGCCGCGTCGGTTGTGGCGTAAATCCGTTTGCATGATTTTTCCCGTATGGTGCTGAACTCGTCACTCCACTATGGTGCTGCCGGCGTGCGGAAGCTGGCCAGGATGTGCTGAAAGACTGGTTCCACACTGGCGTCGCACTGGTTCGGCCCGCTCACCCGAAAATCAAAACCATAGGCAACGGGCCGGGCAAAGATGACGATGGCCTGACTCGTATAGCTCGTGCATGGTGGCTGGCCCGATTGGGAACTAGTGTCGCGTGAGGCGGCAGGCAGGCCATTGAGCGTGAAAAGCTTGGCCTCCCTGCTGATGTTGCCCACGCCCTGGCCCTCGGGCAGGGTTTCGTCGGGCTGTTTCACCCCCGCCCGGATAGGCTCTGGCCCAATCACCCGCACGGTGTAGCTGGTGTCGTCCAGCTGCCAGGTCAACGTGACCAGCGTCGTTGCATCGTTGCGGATAATGGTGCTGCCGGGCGGGTAGCGCAGGCTGTAGGTGCGGGCCGGGTCAGTGTAGGTCAGCCAGTCGGCGGGAATGTCGGTGGGGAGCGCCGCTGTGGGCAAGGGCGTGGCTACACTCGGTGCGGTGGTCGGCGGCGCTAGGGTTGCAGCTTGCGGTTGGCCGGGTGTTGGTTGGGGCGACACCTGAGCCTGCGGGGTGGGCTGGCTGAGGTTGGCCCACAAAATGCGCCACTCGCCCTTGCCAGTTGCCGACTCGCTGACCCAGACTGCAAAGTGCCCAGCAGTATAGGCCCGCCCCCCGCTACGGTCAAGCATGTAGGTCTGCTCATCTGCTAGCATAAACAGCGGGATCTGGTCATTACGCGCTGATGTCCAGGTTGCGCCCAATGTCCCAATGGATGGGGCATCGAAACCCTGCTTCGGCTGCCCATCAGCCTCACTGGCGGTCGCCAACGTTCTCCCCTGTTCGGTGGTTAAGTCAAAAAGGTAGATGCCACCATAAGCAAAGCGACTGCCGGTGGTTTTCCACACCACTGTGTTGCCAGCAATCTGGGGCATGGAAGCCCGCCCATCAGTGGAGAGCGGTTGCAGTTCAGTTGTTTGAAGATGGTAGGCGACCACATTGCTGGTTGTGGCCGCTGCGTCTCGTGCATCTACCTGACTCCATACCACTGTGTCGCCATCAAGGTCAATCTGGTCAATCACCAATCCAGGGTCAAGCGTGGTGAGCGTGCGGGTCTGGCGTGTATTCAGGTCGAACAGTTGAACGCGCTCCGTTTGTTGCTGGTCTGGCCCACTGGTTGCATCTACCCAGACAACCTGGGAACCGGCAATGGCGTAGGCCGGGCCAACCGGGCTATCCACCTTCCCGGCGCTGATCCGCCCGACCTCAACCTCTTCACCAGTGATCCGCTGATGGGCAATGATACGTTGCGGTGTGCCGAGCCACCCGTATACAATCCAGTCGCCGTCACCAGAGGCCGGGCTGAGTGTATCGCCGTCCGTGGGCGGGGCCACCAGCAGCTGCTCAGTGCCCTGAGCCGGGTCAATGGCGCAAATACCAATGGCGCTTGAACCCTGCCCTGGCACGCAGGCCAGCAGAATCAGACCCTGAGGCGTAAGCTTCAGTGCTGAAAAGCCCGTTGTCGCCTTCAGCGCTCTGGTGAAGAAGGGCCGCCCGGCAACGGTGAGGTTTTCTACCGGGCTCGTTGTGGCAAGTGTTGCTCTGCCAGGTTGGGATGAATCGACCGCTGGTGGTGTGGCGCATGCACCAAGCAGCAGCGCCACAGCGAGTACGAACATCCAACGTTGTTGCAACATCACGGTTCTCCTGGCGGCTGCGTCGGCAGCGTGCGAGCATCTAGCACATGGCTAGCCTGTCAACGAAGTCTTCTGACACGGCCCATCCAGGTCACCCTGAACGACGTGAAGGGTCTTCAATGCGGTGCCATGCAGATTCCTCACTCCGTTCGGAATGACAAGGCGTTGCATTGGGAAAAACATTTGCTTAGCTACTAGCGAATAACGCCTGTGTTTGGGGCTAAACCTGCCTCTTCTGGTCGCTGTGGGTCTATGGTAGCGCAGCAGGGCCGTTTTGGCGTGAGTAAAATTACTCAATTTTGGACTGAGTTTTTCTGAGTAATTTTACTCATCCTGCTCTCATTTTTCTGCGGGCAAAGCTGAGTATACTTAAGGCAAACCATACTGCTATCTCGTTACGACTCACCTGCTGCACATGCAAGCCGACTTTTTCACGTATGGCTTGCTGAACTGACGCCGCCCATGGGTGGAGTTCAGCAATCGTTAATTTTTAAGACAAGGTTTCAGAAGCAGCCAGGTTACTTTACAGTTTGTCACCAACACAGCGTTCGCGAGAGCGAAATCCTGTCAGAACCTTGCCTAATCGTTAATCACACAAGTGAGGGACTATGGAATGCCCCTCGTCTCCCCTTGAACCCCGCGCCCAGCGCTACTACGAACTGGCCCGCGACCGCTTTGCGGTGGGCGATTACGACGCCGCCCGCACCTACATCAATGCCGCCTGCGCCGCCACCGATGCGCCCACACCGGACATGCTGCGGCTCATGGGCAACCTGGCGGCGGAGTTTCAGTGCCTGAGCATGGGAGTACCGCTGCTGGAACGGGCGCTGGAGGGCTTTCGGCTGGCGGAGGATACCGAGGGCGAGGCGATTGCCCTGGCTGACCTGGCGGCGCTGCTGCAACGACTGGGCGACCTGGGGCGTGCCCACAGCCTCATTCAGCGAGCGCTGGTGCTGCTTGCGCCGGAAAACACCGCCCAGCGGGCGCGGCTACTCAACATCGCCGGGTCGGTGGCCAGCTTTCAGGGGCGGCTGGATGAAGCCCTGGCCCTTCTGGAAGAGGCGGCAACGCTGGCCAGCGGGCGCTATGCCGTCTGGGTGGGCTTGAACCAGGCGGCGGCCCTGGATAACCTGGGTCGCCACGCTGAGGCGGGCCAGGTGCTGGCCGCGACGGCGGAACTGCTGCCACCGGATGATGGCGTGAGCGGGGCATTTCTGGCCTACACCCACGCCTGGCACGCCCTGGCCCAGGGCAATCACAGCAGTGCCTACGCCGCCGCCCACCACGCCCTCCAGCAGATTGGCCGCATGCAGCACCCGGTCGCCACGCACCCGACGCTGGCGACGCTGGGCATCCTGGCCCGTGAGGCAGGGCGGCTCGACGAGGCGGCGGAACTGCTGAACCAGGCGCGGGAACTGGCCCGGCCCTACAAAGATCGGGCGATGGAGCTGGGCTTACGCTGGCACGGGGCGCTGCTGCACTGGCAGCGGGGCGAGTCAGAGGCGGCGCTGGCGGAACTGACGGCGGTGGTGGCGGCGATGGAGGCGGGCGGCTATGGCACAACGCTGCTCTGGCAGCCGGGTCGGTTTGCCGAACTCTGCCGCTGGGGGCTGGCAGCAGGCCTGGTGAGCGACCACGCCCCATGGCTGCTGCGCACCACGCTGGCCCCGCCGCCCACGTTGCACCAGGCCGACATCACCAGCCTCACGCGGCGCGAACGTGAAGTGCTACAGCTGGCAGCCCAGGGCCTGCGCGACGAGGAGATCGCCACCCGGCTGTGCGTGAGCATCCGCACGGTGCAAAACCACATGCAACGAGTCTACGACAAGCTCGGCGTGCGCAACCGCATGGCCGCTATCCGCCAGCTGGAAGCGACTCCACCCGCCGCTGGCTACCCTCGGCGGGTGCAAACACCACCAGCACCGCCAGTTCCTCGCTGATGCTGTGGAAGCGGTGTTCCACCCCCGCCGCCACAAACACCACCGACCCCGCCGCCACTGGCCGATCCTCGTTCGCGACCCGAATCACGCCCCGCCCCCGCATCACTACGTA
>JALONX010000702.1 GCA_025454695.1 Chloroflexaceae bacterium | reverse complement strand
TGCGAATGCTGGTATTCCCGCTTGCTGCCGTTGTGACCTACTGGACAACTGTGCCCAGCAGCGCCCTCCCCTATAACAATCTGCTGGCGCTGGTGGGCCTGCTTGCCACCGGTGGTGTGGTATATATCGTTGAGCGACTGATCGCCGCTTTGAGGGCAGCCTTTGGCCATGGCAAAGCGCTGAAGGAGAGCTGGAAGGGCCGCTGGGACGAGTTGCGCTGGTATACACTTGTGCTGGCCCCGCTAGGTGGGCTGCTGGCAACGCTGTGGCACGTAGATTTCTGGGTCTTTTTGTTGGGCCTGGTGCCGATCATCATTGTGCAGCGGGCCTATCGCAGCCAGGTCGAGCTGGCGCAGCGCAGCCAGGAGGTGGAACAACTGGCGGCTGCCACCGAAGCCACCAACAGCAAGCTCGAAAAACTTCAGAACCTGGCCACCACCATGGTGGCCACCCGCGACACTTCGACCCTGCTGGAAATCCTTTGCGACCGGTTGGCGATTCTGCTGGGTGCTTCCCACGGCTGGGTGGTGCTGCTCAATAACGAACGCCTCCCGCTGCTAGTGGCGTGGCGCAACCTGCCCCTTGAGCCAGGCCCCGGCCCCCATGTGGTGCCCTGGCCCCGCAGCTACGAAACCGTGCTAGATCGGCAGCGGGTAGCCGTGTTTACCGACCACCGCTTGCAAGACTTGGCCCCCTTGCCCCGTTTAAGTGAAGGCCAGTACTGGAACGCTTTGATCGTCATCCCATTGGCGGCAGAAGAGCAGGTGATGGGGGCGATCTGTTTGAGTTTTGAGCAGATTCGGGGCCTGACGGAAGGAGAGCAGCGCATTCTGGCCGCATTTGCGCGCCAGGCCGCCATGATGCTAGAAAATGTGCGCCTGCTGAGCGAAGTCAAGGAATCGCAAAATCGCCTGATCGAAGCCTCGAAAATGGAGGCACTTGGCACCTTTTCGGCGGGCATTGGCCACGAGTTTAACAACTTGCTGGCGGGCATGCTTGGCTATGCCCAGCTTGGCCTGAGCAGCGAAGAAGTTGGCGTGAAAAACGAGTCGCTCAAAGTGGTGGTGGACACATGTAAACGGGGCAAAAGCATCACCAGCGGCCTGCTCACCTTCTCGCGTCGCCGTTCGCCCCGCCACGAACTAGGCGATATTCGCGAAGTGGTGGACGCCACTACCACGCTGATGGAAATTGAGCTACGGAAAAGCAACATTACCGTCGAACGGCGGCTGGAACATGTGCCGCCAACCCTGTGTGATCTGGGGCAGATCTCGCAGGTGGTGCTGAACCTGCTGACGAATGCCCGCGACGCCATGCGCCCCAATGGTGGCAAGCTGCTGGTGGGGCTGACGTATGAACAGGCTGAAATTATCCTGCGGGTGAGCGACACCGGCAGCGGTATCCCTGAGTCCATTCGCAACAAAATTTTTGAACCGTTTGTAACCACCAAAGGTGCCCTGGGTGGCAGCCAGACCCCTGGCACAGGCCTCGGTCTGGCCGTGTCATATGGGATTGTGAAAGAACACGGCGGCACGATTGAGATTGACAGCACGGTGGGCCAGGGCACCACTATGATCATTCGCTTGCCGGTTGCTGAAACGCCTATGGCCGAACTGCCAGAGCCGCTGGATGGGGAACCAGATGAAGTACCTGCCCTCAAGCTGCTGGTGGTAGACGACGACCCGAACGTGGCGACCTCGCTGAAAGCCCTGCTGGAGCGAGCCGGGCACCAGGTGGTGGTGGCTAACAACGCCACTGACGCCCTGCGGCGCTTCCGCGAGCAGCCCTTTGAAATGGTGCTGACCGACCTGACCATGCCGGGGATGAATGGCATTGGCCTGGTGCGGGCGCTGAATGCACTGGCCCCCGACACGCCCGTGTTGATCTTTACCGGGCAGGCCAGCGAGCGGCAGGTGGCCGAAGCCATGCAGGCCGGGGCGCTGGGGGTGCTGCACAAGCCCTTTGAGCTGGAAGAGATTCTGGATGTGATGAAACACGCCTGGCACCAGCGGCAAGCGGCGGTGGGGCAGTAGCGCCGCACCGAAAAGGCCTGCTCACCACATGGTGAGCAGGCCTTTTTTTGTGTACGTTCAGTTCTTTAGCCTCCCAAAAGCCCACCAATCATGGGCACCATGCAGGCGAGAACGACAATCAAGAGCCAGATCAGGCCCACTACCATAAACCCTCCCACAACATCGTTGCTGGACTGCGGCGCATGTGTTTGCCACATTGGCTGGCCACGCACCTCGTATCGTGAAAGGATACATGCTCCCTGTTTAATCTCAACAATCCAGGGCTGTGGGCCGCGGAAGGGTGCAAAGCGGTTGATGCGCATGTTAATCTGGATGGATTTGCCGGGCCTCAGTCGCACCACCCGCAGTGATAATTCAATCCATTTTGAAGGGTGCAGCTCCAGGTAGAGATAACGCCGTCCCTGGTTGGTGAGAGTGAAGCTGCCATGAACAGGCTGGGACTCGTTTATAGAGCAGTTGCCCAGGTCAAGGGCCGGTGGGTTGAGGTTGAGCAGCGGCGAGGCCAGTCGGTAGCCCTGTGGATCAAGTAGTGCCAGGGCTGCATCCAGGGCTGCGGCGGGTTCGCCGGGATGCTGGTGGCGGCAGGCACGCAACTTCTCCGCCAGGGCCGGGCGCAACCAGATCAACTGCACATCATCGGGAAGGGTGTTGCTAAGCCAGGTCTCCCCTGCCTCCCAATGAGCTTCACACCAGGCTGCCAGATCCGGTTCATTTTCAATCAGCATACCATCGGGTGTGTAGAGAATGCGTGTGCCTTCTGGTGCCAGCAGCGAGGTGAGCTGCGTGTAAAACTCCTGGGCCGTGGGCCGCTCGTTAGGATCAGGCTTGAGGGCAAACTCCAACAGCATGCCCAGGTAGCCCATGTACTTCAGGCGCGGAAAGGCGAAGGGGTTCTCCGCCGGGTCTTCATCAGTTGCCAGGTGATAAAGGGTTGCTGCCAGGGCATAGACATCACTACGGGCCTCGCTCTGGCCCTGGTATTGTTCAGGTGCAGCATAGCCGTGGGTACCAAAAATAGTTGTTTTCCCACCATTGGGCTGCATCACCTGTTTTGTCTGAGCCGCACCAAAATCTACCAGGTAGAGGTCGCCGCTGTGCTGGTGTAAAATCAGGTTGGCGGGTTTTATATCCTGATGCACAACTGGCGGCTGCTGGCTAGCAAGATAGACAAGAATCCTGGCCACACTCGCGCCCCAGTGGATTACGTCGCGGATCGGATAAGGCTTGCCCACAACTCGCTGGCCCTGGCCATTGCGGTGGCTCAGGTTCTGGCTCAGGTCGCGCCCCTCGACATATTCCATCACAATGCACTGCTGGGCACCTTCCTGCACATAGGCAAAAATCTGCGGAATGGTGGGGTAGCGCAGGGTAGAAAGGGTGCGGGCTTCCTCAGCAAAGCGCATCTGGGCTGCCAATTGTTCCGTCGCGCCTGCGGTGGGGTCGGCAAGCAGGGTTTTGAGCACTACACTGCGGTCAAAGGCGCTATGGTCAAGCGCCAGGTACAATTCGCCCATACCGCCCTGCGACAGGGGACGCAGCACTGTGAAACGCCCGTGGTGTACGCTCTGGCCTGGTTGCAGTGGGGCGACAGGCACCAGCGTAGACAGGGAGGGGGTCAGCAGAGCAAAGGTCGCGCCAGTAGCGGGCACGCTGCCCACCCCTTCAGCGGCGACACTGGCAAACACCAGCCCACAATGCGGACAAATCGAAGCGGCAGAATCATGAACCTGCTGGCAGACCAGACACACGGTAGCGACGCTAGTGGCAGTCACGATGGAGCTTCTTTCTGCTTTGCACAACGTTGCTGCACTGATCATGATACGAGATGTGTCAAGCGGGGGTTTCAGCTCTGATTGGCCTGCGCCTCTTAAGCAGGAAGTTGGCAGCGCCTCGCCTATCCC
>JALONX010000701.1 GCA_025454695.1 Chloroflexaceae bacterium | reverse complement strand
TCGCTGTGGGTGAGGGCGTCAGTGGCTTTGCCGTGGGCGACCGGGTGGCGACCACCAACGCCGCCGGGAGCTACGCCGACCACACCATTGTTCCAGCGGGCAAGCTCGTGAAGGTGCCGGATGGTGTTGACCTGAATGTAGCTGCCGCCGCCATGCTCCAGGGGATGACCGCTCATTATCTGGTGAAATCCACCTTTCAGCTTAAGGCCGGTGACACGGCGCTGGTGCATGCAGCCGCAGGCGGCGTGGGGCTGCTGCTGGTGCAAATGGCCAAAACAATCGGCGCACGGGTGATTGGCACCGTGGGCAGCGAAGAAAAAGCGGCCCTCGCCCGCGCCGCCGGAGCCGACGCCACCGTGCTCTATCGGCAGGACGATTTTGTGGCGGCTGTAAAAGAATTCACCAACGGGCGCGGGGTGGATGTGGTCTACGACTCGGTGGGGGTTGACACCTTCGAGAAGAGCCTGGACTGCCTGCGGCCTCGGGGCATGCTGGCACTCTTCGGCCAGAGCAGCGGCCCAGTCGCGCCCTTCAACCCGCAGGTATTGAACGCCAAAGGCTCGCTCTTTATCACCCGCCCGTCATTGTTTCACTACATTGTAGAGCCGGGTGAGCTAGAATGGCGGGCGGGTGATGTGTTTAATGCCATCAAGGCGGGGCAATTGGATGTGCGGATTGACCGCAGCTTCCCGCTGGCGGACGCTGCTGAGGCCCACCGGGCCCTGGAAAGCCGGGCCACCATGGGCAAGGTGCTGCTGATTCCGTAGTTTGTGCTGCGTACTGCGTACTACGTAACTCTTTTGTATAAAATATGTTGCAGAAACCAACATTATTGGCAATTGGCTGTTGCTGTTACAACGCCGCGCTATTCACCAACTGTTGGCCGAGAGCGTGATTCTTGATACGCAGTACGTAGTCTGCAGTACGCAATCTTCATTACAACCAGGACAGGAACCATGCGACTGGTGATGAAATTTGGCGGCACCTCGGTGGGGAGTGCCGCTGCGATACGGCAGGTGGCCAGCATTGTGGGCGACTCCGCCCGCGAGAACCAGGTGGTGCTGGTGGTTTCGGCGATGAACGCCCCCGACCTGCGCACCACCGACACGCTGATCAAGGCGGCGCAAGCTGCTGCCGCTGGCGACGGCGACGCGATTGCCCAGGTTGCGCCGCGCCTGCTCGACCTGCACATGGGCGTTGCCGCCGAGCTTACCACGCCCGCCGAGCGCGAGTCGCTTGAACCCCAACTGCGCGAGATGCTGGACTACATCAGCAATTTGGCCCGTAGCATCGCCGTGCTGGGCGAACTCACCCCCCGCGCCCTCGACCTGATCAGCGGGCAGGGCGAACGCTGCAACGCCCGGCTCATTGCGGCTGCGCTGCGCAGCGCCGGTATCGCCGCCGAAGCCATTGACGCCACTGACCTCATCGTCACCGACGAAAAGTACGGCGACGCCTCGCCGCTGCTGGACGAGACCCGCGCCCGCTGCCAGAGCCGCCTGCTGCCGCTGCTGGAACAGGGCGTGGTGCCAGTTGTCACCGGCTTTATCGGCGCGACAAAGGCTGGTGTTACCACCACACTGGGCCGGGGCGGCAGCGACTATTCATGTGCCATCCTGGGGGCGGTGCTGGATGCTGACGAAGTCTTCTTCTGGAAAGAGGTTGACGGGGTGATGACGGCCAACCCCAAGATTGTGGCCGAAGCCCGCACGCTGCCTGCCCTTTCCTACACCGAAATGGCCGAACTCTCCTACTACGGCGCAAATGTGCTACACCCACGTACCGTTTTTCCGCTGGTGAAACGGAGCATTCCCATTCGCATCAAAAACACCTTTAATCCGGCCCACCCTGGCAGCCGCATTGCCGCCGACGCTGTGCCCGGCACGGCTAAAGCGGTGACAGCCATCAGCAACGTGAGCCTGATCACGGTGGGCGGGCCGGGCATGCTCGGACTCACCGGGGTGGCGGCGCGCATTTTTACGGCGGTGGCGCGGGCCGGGGCCAACAGCCTGCTGATCAGCCAGGCCAGCAGCGAACAGAGCGTTTGCCTAGTGGTGCCGCGCCAGGATGCTGCCGCTGCCGTGGCCGAACTGCGGCGCGAGCTGGCCCCCGAAGTGACTGACCACGACGTGGAACATGTGGATGTGCAGGAGTCGGTCGTCGTCGTAGCCGTGGTTGGTTCGGGCATGCGGGGCACGCCGGGCATTGCGGGGCGGGTGTTTGGGGCGCTGGGCGCGGCGGGCATCAATGTGGTGGCGATTGCCCAGGGCAGCACCGAGAACAACATTTCGCTGGTGGTAGCGGCGGAAGAGGGCGACGCGGCGGTGCAGGTGGTGCATAGGGCCTTCGCGTTATAAGAAGCTGTCTGAAAAGGCGCTCACAAAGGCACAAAGACACAAAGGCGAGGGCAAATGATGTGTTTCTGCTTGAACTTTGCGGCTTTGCGAGAGCCAAAAAAATGACCTTTTCAGACAGGCTCTAAGCAATTTTTACCGCGGCGGGCGCGGCGATAGTCCGTAGTGCGGACTTTAGTCCCCGTTTTGATGCACTAGGAACTGCAACAGACGAAAGTCCGCACTACGTTTTTGAAGTAGATGTTTGAAAGAAAGATGAAAATCCCATGCCCGACGCCCAAACCCTCCGCGATTTGCACATGGCGATGCTGGAGCTGAACCTGGCCACGCTGAGCAACATCGTGCGTAGCACCAGCCCGGAGCGGGCCACGACCCTGCGCGATGGGCCAGATGGCTGGACAACCCTCGAAGTGCTGTGCCACCTGCGCGACATTGAGGAGGTTATGTTGGGGCGGGCCGAACGCATTGCAAGCGAAGACAACCCGGCCTTCACCGCGATTGACGCCGACGGGCTGGCCCGCGAGCGCAGCTACAACGGCCAGGATATGCACGCCGTGCTTGGCGAGTTGAGCGCCCATCGCCAGCGGTTGCTGGCCTTCTTCCGCCAGTTGGGCGAGGAGCAGTGGCAGCGGGCTGGCGTCCACTCCCGCTATGGCCACACCACCATGCAGGTGCTGCTGGCCCGGGCCGCCTGGCACGACATGAACCACATCGAGCAGATGACGCGGATTCTGGCTTAATCTTCCAACAAATTTCTAACTCTAGCCTGATTGCGCCGCGCAAGAGCTTGAGGTACAATATCCATGAAGCCGCGTGGGATTGAATGCCTGCGCTTTACTATTGTTCATCACATTGTTGAGGAGGTTTCACGACTATGCCGACTTACGTATATGCCTGCGATACGTGCGGCGAGCAGTTTGAGAAGTTCCAGAGCTTTAAAGACGAAGCCCTGAAAGAATGCCCATGTGGCGCACAGGGTAATGTGCGGCGCGTGTTTCAGCCTGCTGGCATCGTATTTAAGGGTTCTGGCTGGTACGTCACCGACAGCCGTGGCAACACCGCCAGCGCTGCTGTGAAAAACGACAAGAGCGACTCAAAAGCGGACGCCAAGAGCGATACGAAGAGCGAGACGACGAGCGAGTCGAAAGCTGAGACCAAGAGCGAGACCAAGAGTGAGACCAAGAGTGAGACCAAGAGCGAAGCGACAACCTCAACCCCTGCTTCTGCCTGACCACCCTGCTACCATGCGGGACGGGCGCACTCCGCTGCCCGCCCCGCTATCACGTCTTCTTTCCCTGACCATAACTAACCTGTACACCTCCCCCTGTTGCTGTCGTTAGGGGTGCTGCGCCAGTTTGCGGCACCCCATTTGCAACGATCCCTGTTCTGCGGTACGCTTACCACGCTGCGGGAGGTATGTGATGAATCTTTCAACGGCTTTACATATGCTGCGCGACGATGTGCGCGCTATCATGCGGAACGACCCGGCAGCCCGGAACCTGGCCGAGGTGCTGCTTTACCCTGGTCTGCATGCGATTCTGCTGCACCGCCTGGCCCACTGGCTCTGGCGGCGGCGCTTGCCCTT
>JALONX010000700.1 GCA_025454695.1 Chloroflexaceae bacterium | reverse complement strand
GAGTGATGACGCGGCGCACCCGGCGGGCGATGCTGTTGGCGTAATCGCCAATCCGTTCTAGTTCGCTGGCAATGGCAATGGCGGCGGCAGCCAGGCGCAGGTCGCGGGCCACCGGCTGCTGCGTGGCCAGCAGTCGCATCACCTTCTCTTCCACCGCATGTTGGGCAGCGTCAATCCGGGCGTCGTCGCTGTTGATCTGGGCGGCGGCCTCAATATCCCAGGTTTCCAGGCTGCGCATGGCGCGCACCAGGGCGTGTTCCACCATGCTGCCCAGGCGTAGCAAGTCTTCCCGCAGTTGGGTCAGCTCCCGCTCGTAGTGTTCCCGTGGCATACATCCTCAGTGAACGATGAACGAGGAACGATGAGCGATGCAGACCTGGCATATACGCAAGACTCATCGTTCTCCCCTTATCGTCCCTTGTTTTCGTTATGGGTTGAGTTCCGCCAGCATGTCGTTCATCATATGATAGGACTTACGCGGTGAGGGTTTAGGAGCGGCTGTGCTGCTCCCAAAAACCCCTTTTGTTGCCGGTGCGGGCGGTGAAGCCGCCCGCACCGGCAGACAAAGAACAATGCTCAAGGGTTTGCAACTCTCCAAACCTCCCGCGCAAAAGGCGACCGCGTAAGTCCTGTCACAGGATGGACTGGAGCGGTGAAAGATGCGCAATGAAGGGAAAGACCATCATTCATCGCTCATTGTTTGTGTTACGGGTTAAGTTCTTCTGTTGTGTTGGTCTTCAAAAAGATCACTCGTTCGCCGATGTTGGTGGCCCGGTCGGCCACTCGTTCCAGGGCGTGGGCCACCTCCAGCAGGTCAATCATTGCCTCGATGCGCTGGGGGTCTTCGGCTGCCTGCGCAATCAGATCGCCCCGAATGCGCCGTGCCAGGCCATCTACCACCTCTTCCTCGCTCGACAGCGCATGGGCCAGAGCTTCGTCTCTCGTAACAAAGGCCTGAAGGCTTGTGTTGAGCACCTGCCGTGCCGCTTGCGCCATTGCCGCCATCTCTGCCGTGGGTGTAAGCGGAACCGGACGAGTGGCGATGCGGCTGGTGCGGCGGGCAATTCCGGCGGCATAGTCGCCAATACGCTCCAGTTCGCTGGCAATCGCCACAATCGCCGTCAGCAGCCGCAAGTCAGAAGCAACTGGCTGCTGCGTCGCCAGCAGGTAGACCACCCGCGACTCGATCTGGTGCTGCTGGGCATCCAGCTGCTGGTCGTGCTGCACCAGTTGCGTGGCGGTGGTGGTATCGCCGTCTTGCAAGGTACGAAACGCTGTTTCCAACGCTGCTTCAACCGTCTGGCCCAATGTGTGTACCTGTCCCTGGAGTTCCTCGAGTTGCTTTACATAGTGTTCACGGGCCATTGCGCTTGCTCCACGTCTCAACAGAATTGTATGTACAGGTATGATTTGTATTCCACGAATGGCCCTAGTATACCACACCCACCTTTGCCCATCTGGTTGTGATAGAATGCCCGTGATGAAAAACCTCATGCGCATGCTGCCACTGCTGCTGCTGCTGGTGCTTGCCAGCTGCGAGATTGTCGAAGCGCCGTTTAACCCCGGCCCGTCGGTTGATCAACCCCGTCCGTCGCCCACGCTTGTGCCGCCCACTGCCGAAGAACTGTTGGCCCAGGCCCAGGAACGGCGGGCCGTGGGCGATGACGCGGGCAGCAACCGTCTGCTTTCAGAACTGCTGGATCGCTACCCGGCTGCGCTGGAAGGGCGAGCGGCCCGCTACTATCGCGCGGAGGGCCTTGCCCGCCAGGGCTTGTGGACGGAAGCGGTCAGCGCCTTTCAAGCCTTTAGCCAGGAGCCGCCACCGCCGGATGCCCACACTGGCCCGGCCCTCTTCTGGCTGGCCCGTGGCTACGAGTCCATTGGCGATCATGCTAGCGCAGTGGCAACCTATGAACGCTACAAAGAGCTGGCGACACCGCTTCAGCCCTACGCTACCATGCGCCAGGCCGCCCAGCAGCAGGCCCTCGGCCAGCTCAACGAAGCGGCTAGCAATTTCGAGGCGGCGGCCCGTGCCGAGATTGTCCGCAGCGAGCGGGCCAGCAGCTACGAACGGGCCATCAGCCTACGCCGCCAACTTGGCCAGAACGACGCCGCCCTGGCACTCCAGAAAGAGTTAATTGAGTTTGCCGTGCTGCCTGCCTACCGCGCACGCTTGCTGGCCGAAGGGGCGGCCCTGGCCCAGGAGATGGGCCAGACCGAGCAGGCCCGCCGCTGGCTGCTGGAACTGGCCGCCAGTGGCACCGGCGGCGATGCTGCGCTGTCAGCCGTGGATCAGCTGCTGGCGGCCAATGACCCTGAACTGAGCCGGGCGACGGCGGCGACCATGTACTTCAACGCCGAGCGCTACGAGGCTGCCCTACCGCTCTTCGATGAAGCGCTGAGCCAGGCCAGCGCCGCCGACTCACTCACGCTGCAGCGGCTGCGGGCGCTGACGCTGCGATCCCTGGGCCGCTGGCAGGAAGCCCTCGACGGGCTGGAAGCGGTGCGGGTGGCTAGCCCGGATAGCGACCTGGGGCGGCAGGCCCGGCTTGACTGGGTGCAAACCCTGGGCCAGAGCGGCGAAACCGAAGCGGCGATTGGCGGCTACCGCGATTACGCCATCACCTACGCTACCGATGGCCGTGCGCCCGAAGCCCTGGATCGGGTGGCGCAGCTGCTGGAACGGCTGAACCGCCCCGACGAAGCCGAACAGACCAGGCTCGACCTGGCTCAACGCTACCCGCAGAGCGAGCAGGCCACCCGTGCCCTCGACACTGTGGCAATGGCCCGTTTTCGGGCCGGGCGTTATGCCGAAGCCCAGGCCACGTGGCAACAACTGGCCAGCAGCCGCAGCGGCATTGTGCAGGCGCGGGCCGAATTCTGGGGGGCACGGGCCGCCCGCCTGAACCAGGCCAACGCAAACCAGGCCCAGGCCCTGTTTGAAGCCGCCCGCGCCGCCGCCCCCGACTCCTACTACGGCGCACGGGCCGTGGATGAACTGAGTCTCACGCCTGCGGCCTCGGTGGCGCTGGGCACGCCCATCGCAGAAGATGACTGGCGTGGGCTGGAAGACTGGGTCGCTGGCTGGTCGGGCCAGCCGCTGCAACGGGTGGGCGAAAGCGGCTTCGCCCCGGAGGTTCGCGACAGCGGCGCGGTGGGTCGGGCGCAGGCCCTTGACATGGTGGGGTTGTCGAGTGAGGCGCTGGCGGAGTGGAACAGCGCCCGCCAGAGCTGGAACAACGACCCGACGAAACTGCTGCACATGGCCCGGCTGGCCCACGAGCAGGCGCAGCCCTACGTGGCGCTGAACGCGGCGGAACGGCTGGCGGCCCTGGCCCCGCCTACGGCCCCGCCCCAGCCTATCGCGCTGCGCCGTCTGATCTTCCCCACGCCCTACCCGGAACTGGTGCTGGAAGAATCGCGCAAGGCCGGGGTTGACCCGCTGCTCTTTTACTCCCTGCTGCGCCAGGAAAGCCTGTTTAACCCCAACGCCACCTCCTCGGCGGGGGCGCGGGGCCTGGCCCAGGTAATGCCATCAACGGCGGAAGGCATTGCCCAGCGCCTGGGGGTGCAGCCCTTCAGCCCCGACGACCTCTACCACCCTGAGGTGAGCGTGCGGTTCGGCACCTTCTACCTTTCTCAGCGTATCCGCGACATGGAAGGGAGCGTGCAGGCCGGGCTAGCCTCCTACAACGGCGGCCTGGGCAACGCCATGCGCTGGGCGGGCGGCACCAGCGTGCCCGACCCGGACATGTTCATCGAGGGGATTGACTTCCGCGAGACCCGCAACTACGTCTGGGCCGTCTACGGCTTCTACGGCACCTACCGGCAGCTATATAGCGTGCCGTAGGGTGCGTTTCCAAAACTTGTATGGTATAATGTGAAAGGAGTTATGCGGTGAGGATTTGGGAGAGCTTGCGGCCTTTCAAACCTCTTGCGG
>JALONX010000699.1 GCA_025454695.1 Chloroflexaceae bacterium | reverse complement strand
GCGGCTGCCATCCAGCAGGCGCACATCCTGCGCACCATACTGGCGGAAGACCCATGCGCCCCAGGCGGCAAACCAGTTGCTGTTGTCGCCATACAGCACAATCGTGGTGTCGCTGTTGATGCCTGCGTTGCGGGCCAGTTCCTGGAAGCGATCCGGCGCGACGATGTTGCGGGTCAGCGTGTCCACAAAATCGGTCGTCCAGACGAAGTTGACCGCGCCAGGGATGTGGCCCCGCTCATACAGCCCTGGCACCACGCTTACCTCCACAATCCGCACCTGTGGATTTTGAAGATTTTGAGCTAGCCAGTCGGTGCTCACCACGACTTCATCGAATGAACGCGGCGTCTTCACTGCGGCGGCTTGCTGGGGGGCAGCCTGCTGCTGCGCCGCCGGAGCTGCCGGAGCGGGGGCCTGCTGGGCGGCGGGGGCCGTGCCGCATGCAGCCAACGTCAGCACACTAACGAGCACCGCAGACACCAGCGCTACCCCGGAACCAAACCTGACCTGTTTCATGAGACTCCCTCCTACGTAGCGGCCACTACACCCGGCTTACCTGGCGGGCAAACAACGGCTGTACGGCCTGTACTTAAGTTAATTGACTAAGTATATTGAAATATAACTGGAAGCGTTCATCTTTGACCAGGGGAAAATTCCCCTATTTTTGCCCTGATATGTGCAGGCGGTTGGGATGTCGGAATTGTCAACGGAAAAGGAGGAAATTTAACTATTCCGAACTTGACTATTTTGCTCAAAATACATTATGCTGCACACATCCATTTTCGTTGATACCGCAAGCTCACATATGCTGCTCCATCGCTGGAGAGTCAACAAGAAAGGAGTTGTTGCAATGCTTACGTTGCGAAGCTTGTTGCGCGCCCTGGTCGCATGTATGCTAGCCACAATGGTGCTGGCAGCCTGCGGCCAGGCTGCACCCACCACCACTTCGACGAACGCCCCCGCTGCGAACGCCTCAACGACCGTTCGATTGGCCTACTTCCCCAACCTGACCCACGCCGTTGCCCTGGTGGGCACCAACCGTGGCACCTTTCAGCAGGCCCTTGGCTCCAATGTAAAGCTGGAAACGGTGACCTTTAACGCAGGCCCGGCGCTGATTGAAGCCATGTTTGCCGATGAAATTGACATCGGCTACATTGGCCCCAACCCGGCCATCAACGGCTATGTCAAAAGCCAGGGTCAGGCTCTGCGGGTGGTCGCCGGTGCTTCTAGTGGTGGGGCACTCTTCGTCGTGCGCCCGGAAGCCAACATCAAGGAAGCGAAAGACCTGGCGGGCAAAAAGTTAGCCACGCCCCAGCTGGGCGGCACCCAGGACGTGGCCCTGCGCTACTACATCGAGCAAAACGGTCTGAAGACGGCGGACAAAGGCGGCAATGTGACGATTGTGCCGACCCAGAACCCCGACATTCTCACCCTGTTTAAGCAGGGCCAGATTGACGGCGCGTGGGTGCCCGAGCCGTGGGCTGCCCGCCTGATTCTGGAAGGCAACGGGCAGGTTCTGGTTGATGAACGCACCCTCTGGCCCAACCAGCAGTTTGTCACGACTCACGTTATCGTCAGCACCAGGTTTTTGCAGGAACACCCCGACCTGGTCGAAAAATTCCTCACCGCCCATGTTGACACGGTGCAATTTGTGCAGCAGAATCCGGCTGAGACAAAAACGATCGTGAATGCTGAGATCGAACGCATTACCACCAGGGGCCTGCCCGCCGAGGTGCTAGATAAGGCCTGGGAAACGACCGAGTTCACCTTCGACCCGCTGACGGCGACGCTCTTTGTGTCTGCCGACCACGCCTTTAGCCTCGGCTTTCTGGGTAGCAGTAAGCCTGACCTGAAGGGGATCTACGATCTGGGGCCGTTGAACAAAGTGCTGCAAAGCAAAAACCTGCCAACCATTGCAGCACCGTAATATCTATTCACCGCCGAGCACGCGGAGGTGTTTTTAACCGCGAAGGACGCTAAGTACGCGAAGGGTTTGAAGTAAGAAAGGAACACCTTTGCGCCTTTGCGGGCTTTGCGAGAGCATTTCTGGTTTCTTTGCGTCCTCTGCGTCCTCGGTGGTGAGCACATGGAGAAAAGCGTGGTGGTACAACAACAGGGCGGGGTGCCGTTGCGCTTCGCCGGGGTGAGCAAAACCTTTGCTGGCCGGGCTGGCCCGGTGGAGGCCCTGCTGCCCACCACCCTTGAGGTGGCGGCGGGCGAGTTTGTCTGCCTGCTGGGGCCATCGGGCTGCGGCAAATCTACCCTGCTGAGCCTGGTGGCCGGGCTGGAGGTGCCCAGCAGCGGCAGCATCACGGCGGGTGGGCGGCCTGTCCAGGGGCCAGGAGCGGATCGCGTGCTGCTTTTTCAGGACGCCGCCCTATTTCCCTGGCTCGATGTGCAGGGCAATGTTGCCTTTGGACTGCGCCAGCAAGGGGTGCCAGCGGCCCAGCGGGCGGCGCGGGCGCAGGAACTGATTGAGCTAGTGAACCTGAAGGGCTTCGAGCGCTCTTTTGTGCATCAGCTCTCCGGCGGCATGCGGCAGCGGGTGGCAATTGCCCGTGCCCTGGCGATTGAACCGGCAGTGCTGCTGATGGACGAGCCGTTTGGTGCCCTCGATGCCCTCACCCGCGACCGCATGCACAGCGAACTGGAAACGATCTGGCGGGCCACCGGCAAAACGGTGCTATTCGTCACCCACAACGTGCGCGAGGCGATTGCCCTGGGCGACCGGGTGCTGGTCATGTCGCCCCGACCGGGCCGGATCGTGCGGGAGTTCCGCGTGAGTCTGCCCCGGCCACGCTCGCTGGAAGACCACGCCCTGGTTGACCTGGCCCGTGAGATTCTGGCAGTGCTGTATCAGAAAGCAGGCTAGCCGATGAAGCAGAAAGCAGCCGAATCGCCACCGCAGGCGACGGTCAGTTCATCCCAAGCAGGGCAAGCTGAAAGGGCAGCTGGGCGTTCGCTGGCTCTGGTTGGCCCCTGGCTACGGCGCATCGTCTTCTACGCCATGCTGTTAGCCCTGTGGGAAGGGCTAGCCCGTAGCGGCATCTGGCCGCCCTGGCTTTTTCCTGGCCCGCTCACCGTGGCTGGTTCGCTGCTGGCCATGGCGCAGGGCGGGCTGCTCTTCAATGCCGGGCTGGTGAGCATCCAGCGCATTGCCATCGGTTATGCCATTTCGCTAGCGATTGGCGTGCCGCTGGGCCTGCTGATCGGGCGGGTGCGGCTGGTGGGTGAGACGGTTGGCTCGCTGGTGGTCGGCCTCCAGGCCCTGCCCAGCGTCTGCTGGTTGCCCCTGGCCATCCTCTGGATGGGGCTGAGCGAACGGGCGATTATTTTTGTGGTGGTGCTGGGTGCCCTCTTCTCCATCACGCTCGGCGTGGAAGCAGGGGTGAAAAACACGCCGCCGCTCTACCTGCGGGCGGCTCGCACCCTGGGTGCCCGTGGCCTGGCCCTCTACAGCCAGGTGATTCTGCCCGCTGCCCTGCCCGCCGTCATCAGCGGACTTAAGCAGGGCTGGGCCTTTGCATGGCGCAGCCTGATGGCCGGGGAACTGCTCTTCTACACCCTGAGCCTGGGCAACCTGCTGCAAACCGGGCGTGACCTCAACGACGCAGCCCAGGTGATGGCGGTGATGCTGGTAATCATCCTGGTTGGCGTCACCGTGGATCAGGTCATCTTCGCGCCACTGGAACGGCGGGTGCGCGAACGCTGGGGCCTGGTGAACCAGGAGACGGTGTAGCGCTGCGCTGGCGGTAAAATCTCTCACAAAGCCACAAAGGCACAAAGAAGAGATCAGGAAAGACCTGGTCTCCTCGCGCTACCAGACATTATCGAGGAGACCGGCACCTCGGCGACGGGCTGGCGCAAATGCACATGCTGAGGTGCCGGTCTCTTCACACCATCGCAGATGAGGAACGAGACCGACACCTCAAAAAATCAGCGG
>JALONX010000055.1 GCA_025454695.1 Chloroflexaceae bacterium | reverse complement strand
AGTTGCCGCAGGTGGTTGGTGATTGGCTCGTCCTGAATGTCATACACCTGCACCACCTGCCGCTTTTGCGACAAGTACTGGAGGTATGGCGCGGTTTCTACCGAGACATGTTGTGGCAGGTTCACCCGTGGCGGGTAGGTGCTCACCAGCTGGCCCGTTTGCCCATCATCGCTCAGCAGCAGCAGGCCACAGTTGGTCACGTTCACCATGCGGGCCGCTTCATAGAGCGCTAGCATCAGCAGTTCATCGAGCGTGGTTGCGGTTTCAATGGCAGTGGTGATGCGCAGCAGGGCGTTTGTCGAGACATCCTCATCAGCCCCGTTCAGGCTCACGGTTGGTTCGGTGCTTTCAATAGTCATAAGCAGGAATAAGCCGGTACAGCTGCTGCACCAGCCGTGGTGTGGGCAAACTCACGGGCGGCACAGCTTCCATTGGCAGGTTGCTGGCAGCCCCGGCGCGGGCCACATCTTCCGCGATAAATACTTCGCCACCTCGGGCCAGGCTGTAGAGACGCCGGGCACTGCGAATGGCTTCGCCCAGCAGCATGGCCCGCCCCTGGCCGCCCACCTCAAAGGCCCCAATGGCCATGTCGCCACGGGCCACACCGGTGCCAATCAGCACCGCCAGCTGGAGGCGGCTGCGCCAGCCTTTTTGCAGCCCACGCAGGCGCTGTTGCGTCTTCGCCACCGCCCGCAGCGCCCGCTCGGCATCGTTGTCCACCGGCTGTGGGTAGCCAAACAGCGCCACCATATCGCCATCGGCATACAATTCCAGGTAGCCGCCCCTGGCTTCAATTTCAGTGCGCACAGCCTGGCTGTAGGGCAGCAGCACCTGCTCCATCAGCTCTTGCGGGTGCAGCTGTTCCGATAAACGAGCGATGTTTTGAATGCCAATATAGCAGGCGACGACTTCCAACCGCCGGGTCGCGTTTGTCCCGGCTTCGGCAAGGGCTACCTGTGGCCCCGCAAGTTCCGGTTGCACGGGCAGCGGTTCGGGCTGTTCCATCGTCGCTGGCGGCACTGGCGTTGCGCTGGTCGCCAGGGCTGCCATACTCCACGGGGAAAAGGGCAGGAAACGCCTGAGGATCGAGTCGTCATCGAGGATGGTGCCAATCGGCATTTCCGTCATAACGCATGCTGCCTTGTTTGTGCCAGGATGTTCACCGTCTTTTAATTATAGCCGCTGGCAGAACGAACCGCAACAATTCTGAGGGCGTATTGTTTACAATTTGGTGAAAAGCTGGCGCGAAACGTGTAATGTGCTGTGTGAAACGTGCTGCATGCTGCGTGAAACGTGAAACGTGAAACGTGCTGCGAACTGCGTACTGCGAACTGCGTACTGTGTACTGCGTAAAACGTGAAACGTGAAACGTGCTGCGAACTGCCAACTGCCAACTGCCAACTGCCAACTGCCAACTGCCAACTGCGTGCTGCGTGCTGCCAACTGCCAACTGCCAACTGCCAACTGCCAACTGCCAACTGCGTACCCTTCGCGTTGCTTCACGGATCACCCGCTTTTCTGCATCGCTGCGTTTAATGCCGGGCGGAAACAAGTCGTTCGTACAATTCCACATGGCGGCGGGCGATGTCGGGCCAGCTGAACTGCTGGCCAAGGGCCTGTGCCCCCGCCCGCAGGCGCTGCGCCAGGGGTGCGTCGTGGGCGAGCCGCCACAGGGCCGCCGCCAGCGCCACTAAATCGCCCGCGGGCACCAGCAGGGCCTGCTCGCCATCCACCAGGCCGGGGGCGTTGCCGTCGCTGCCCGTGGTGACAATGGGGCAGCCGTGGGCCAGGGCCGCCAGCAAACTGCCCCGCCGAAACGAGGCTCCATCACGAAAGGGCAGGGCCACAAGATCGGCGGCCAGCAGATGGGCCGAAACGGTCGCCGCATCCACCTGGCCGGTGATGGTCACCCGCTGCCCCAGGCCCAGCCGCTCGATCTGCCGTTCAACCCCAGCAGCGTAGGCGCTGTCCTGCGCCGTGGTCGCCGCCCCGCCCACAATCAGCAGGTGAAATGATGGGTCAAGCGTCGCTAGTGAATCCAGCAACACATCCACGCCTTTGCTCTGCGAAAGCAGCCCAAAATAGGCCACCAGCACATGGTTGGGACTCAGGCCCAGCCGCTCACGCCAGGCCGCCCGCCCGTAGCCCGGCGGTGGCGCAACCGCAATGTTGGAGCCAATCGGAATAGTTGCCAGCGGTGTAGCCAGGTTTGCATGGCGCAACTGGCGGGCGTCGGCCTCGTTCGTCACAATCACCGCGTCGGCGTCGCGGGCCAGCCGCAGCGTCACCCAGCGGCGCAACGGCCCGGCCTTGGGAAACAGGTATGGCTCCAGCAGATCGTGAAAGGTGACCACGACGGCGGGGCGGTGGCGCAGGCGGCGCAAGCGCCAGGGCAAAAAATTAATCGCCGGGTGCATGCCATAAGCCCCGGTTTGATATTGAATGTGCAACACAGCGGGCCGCGTCGCGTGGAGGGCTGCAATCACATCGCCCCAGCACGACCAACCCCAGGGCAATTGACGATTGACGATTGACGATTGACGATTACCAGGCTCTGCACCGTGCAACTCGACCCTCGTAACGCGGCCCGCATAGCCCGTAACTATTGACAGCTGGTGTTCTGCGGCGAGGGCCTGACCGAGGCAGCGGGTGTAGTCGCCCACGCCACCGGGCTGGGGCGGGTATTCGGCTGAAAGCAAGGCAATGTGCATGATTACTGGCAAATCACCACAAGTTCGTGGTCTGGCTGGTCACGTAAGTCGAGTTGCCGCCGTTGCCCCACCAGCGTTGTCCCGTCGAGCAGCAGGTCGCGCACCTGGGTTGCGCCTAAATCAATCGGAATAGTCACAAGCATCAGCCCGGCGATGGTTAGCCGAGGAAAGGCTGTTCCATCCACCTCCACAGCAAACGCAGGCAGACTCACCTCGCCCCGCTGGCCCTGGCCGATTGCCTGATCAGGCAGACTCACGCGAGGAATTGAAACGGGCAAGGTCAGCCGCAACGGGGTACAGTTCTGGTTAATCACGCCAAGCGTAGCACCAGGCCTGGTGGCAAAGATGATGGCCAGCACCACCACCGCCAGCACCAGCAACGTTGCCAGGCCACCAGCAGCAGCGGCAAGCAACCGCAATGGCCCCCAGCGCCGCGCTAGTTTTGGTGGCTTCAGCGGCGGCAGCAGGCCGAAGTAGCGCAAGTTCCCTTCGGTGAGGGCGCTGGCGGCCTGGTCGCCCAGCCCCTGGCGTAGGCACAGAGCCTCGCGCAGTGGGGCTTCGGCGGCGGCGGAGCCATGCAGCAGGCCCGCCCTTGTGCCCTGCTCGTGCAGCGCCCAGGCCAGCAGCCGTTGGTCGCCGCTGCTGCGGGCCGCGCCCTCGGCCCACTGTACCAGCTGGCCCCAGCTGCCCCACTGGCCGCCCTGCACCAGGCCGGGCTGCATGGCCTGGGCTAGCTGGCCCACCAGCGTGTGCTGCCCTTCGGCCACGGCGCTGTGGGCTGCTGCCAGCAGGTTGCCCAGCTCCTGGCCCAGCCAGGCCGGGTTGCCCCCGTGGGCCACCGCCGCCGCACCAAAAAAGGCTGCGGCCCGCTTGCGTTCCTCGCCGGGCCGCAGCAGCCGGGCCAGCGTGACCCGCACCCCCGGCGACACCAGACTGTAGCGCCCGGCATTCGCCTGCACCAGGTCAATGGCATCAAGCCGCTTCAGGGCCGCCTCCAGCAACTCCGGCAGGCGCTGGCTGGTGGCGGCGAGGGCCTCAAGGGTGGCATCTGGCCCGCCTACCCCCACCAGCGCCTGCAAGGCCAACCGCTCGTCGGCATCAAGCCCGGTGAGGATGAAGCGCAACAGCCGTGTAAGCGGGTCGCGCTGGCTCTTGATCTGCTCCAGCAGCTCGACCATGCGGGCCAGCGGCACCCGGCCTGCTGCCATGAACCGGGCCGCTAGCAGCAGCGGCAGGGGATAGTCGTCCAGCGCTGCCGCAAGTCGTTCCAGTAGGGCCTGGTCGGGCGGCGGGGTCATGCCAACGCCAGCCAGCAGGGCCAGCGCATCGGGGCGGGGCAGCCCGGCCAGCGGCAGGTCGCGCAGGGTCTGGGGGGCGTCGCCATCGCCAGTGAACAGCACACAGCCCCCGGCCAGGGCATCGCTCAGGGCCGCCGCATCGTTCTGGCCCAGGGCCATGCGGTCAAGGGCAACCAGCGCCCGCAGGCGGCGCAAGTGGGGCAGCGCCTGGCCAGCAGGCAAAATAATGCGGCGGGTCGGGTCGCTGGAGCGGTAAAACGAGTCGAAGATGCGCTGGGTCAGGTCGTCTAGCAGAGTCGCGGTGGGGCTATTGTCGGCGTTCAGCGGCAGGCGATTGCCTTCCAAAAAAACCACGCCATCGGGCAGGTTCGCCGTGGGCAGGTTGGCGGCTTCACGCAGCAGTGCCGTGAGTCCGCTGCCCGCCGTGCCACGCAGCCACACACCACCGCCGGGCCGCAGCTCCGCGCCAAGCGCAGTTCGTTCTGGCTCCCGGTCGCGGAAGCCCCGCAGCGCCCGTGGCGGCAGCGGCACATCGGGCAACCGCTCGATCTGTGGGGGCGCGGCCGGGGCCAGCACCGTGTTGTAGACTTTGCTGATGTTGCCGCCTGCCACATCGCCCATGCACAAGTTGGCGATCTGGTTGTTGCTGCCAAAGGCGATCAGGCTGGCAGGCGGGGCTGCTGCCACAGTTCCGGTAGTCATTGCTCGCTCCCATCGGCCCCTGGGCCGAAATACCCGAACATTCTACCGGAATAAACGCGAGCCGATTTTGGATTTTGGATTGCAGGACAGCAACGCAGAGACGCAAAGACGCAGCGCTTGCAGATTACGCAGTACGTAGTCCGCAGTACGCAGCATGCTTCACGTGCTGATCATCATTAGTTCTGCCTGCCCAGCAAACGTTCCGCCATGGTGCGCAGGTGTTGGAGCGCCGCGCTGGCTTCCGGGCTAGCGCCAGGCTGCACCGCATCAAGCGCGGCGAGGGCTGCATGGTGATGGTGAGCGGCCACACCCTCGGTGTAAGCCCGCGCCCCAGCCTCGTCGAGCAGGGCCAGCACCCGGTTCACCTCGGCATCGCTCAGTTCCTGCTGGCGATAGAGGCGGGCCAGCTCCTCGCGGCCCGGCCCATGGCGCAGAGCATGCACCACCGGCAAACTCACCTTGCGGCGGTAGAGATCGGCGGCGCGGGGCTTGCCGGTGATAGCCGGATCGCCCCAGATGCCCAGCACATCGTCCTGCATCTGGAAGGCCAGGCCCAGGCTGAGGCCGAAGGTGCCCAGCACCTTCACGGTCGCCTCATCGGCCCCGCCCACCAGCGCCCCCAGCTCAGCGGCAGACTCAACAAGCACCGCCGTTTTGCGGGCAATCATGGCTAGATAATCATCTTCGCTGATGCCCAAATTACCTTCAAAACTTATGTCAAGAAACTGGCCTTCGCAGATGTGGAGAATAGTATGGTCAAAGCGGCGTAGCACCTCCAACACCAGCGGGGCAGCCACACCCGCCTCAGCCAGGCGGTGCAGCGCAAGGTGGGCAATCACAAACATGCCGTCACCCGCATTGATGCCCTGGGCCAGACCCCACTGCTTCCAGAGCGTCACCCGCCCGCGCCTGGTGTCGCTGTTGTCTTCAATATCATCGTGAATAAGCGAAAAATCGTGGATCAGTTGGATGCCCGCCGCCAGCGGCAGGGCCTGGGCCACATCGCCGCCCACGGCCTGGCAGGCCAGCATGGCCAGCTGGGGCCGCAGCAGTTTGCCGGGGTCTTCGTGGGCCGGTTGTAGTTCCAGGTCGCGCCAGCCAAGGTGGTATTCCTGCATGGCATAAAAACGCTGCACCCGCGCCTCGGCCTGGGGAAAAGCGGCCCGCATGGCGGCCTGTATCGTTACACGTACATCTGAAGCCATCGTCTTTTTACGACCTCCACTACGACGAGTCCGCGTCGTAATCTGCGTGTTCACCTTCTGTAACCCGCCCGTAATGCCAGTATCTTGTTCTCTGCGTGCCTGCCTAGTACACTGCTGGGCAATAGACGCAATTCGCCCGCTCCCGTGACTGTTGCACATCCCCCATGTACGCCCGTGTGGGCGACGAATTGCCCAGGCAAACAACTGCTACCGTTTTGAAAGGAGCAATCCGATGGCACTTAACATGCGCTTCCGCTTCAGCCCCGCCAAGGACGGCCTGGTCAAGGTGCTTGGCCCCCTGGAAACCGAGATTATGCAGCTGCTCTGGCAGGATGAGCGCAGCACGGTGAAAAAGGTGCATCGCCGCCTGGCCCAGCAGCGCGACATTGCCTACACCACGGTGATGACGACCATGAGCCGCCTGGCCGAAAAGGGTGTGCTACACCGCCACCGCGAAGGCCTGGCCTACATCTACAGCCCGGCCATTAGCGAAGACGAGTTTGTTGGCATGGTGGTGCGCCAGGTGCTTGATGGCTTGATGCACGACTACAGCGATACCGCCATCGAGTACATGGTGGAATACCTGGTGCGCAACAACCCCACGGAACTCAAGCGCCTCCAGAAGACCATCCAGACCAAAATCGCCGCTTAGAGAATTGAGCATGAAGAGTTGAGAGTTGAGAATTGAGAAAAGCACAACACCCTACCCGTTCTCAATTCTCAATTCACCATTCTCAACTCCTGGCTTCTCCCCACAAATCGTAGGCCGTAGCCCTGGTGATATGCACCTGGGCCTTGGTGCCGACTGGCAACGCCCCCCACACAAAGACTTGCCCATCAATTTCTGGCGCGTCGCGGAAGGAACGCCCGACGGCCAGCGCTCGCCCGTCCTCGGCCTGGCCCTGCCCCTCAATCAGCACCTCCAGCATGCGCCCCTGCCAGCGGCGGTTGCGGGCCTGCGAAACGTCCTGCTGCAACTGCATCAGTTCGTGCCAGCGCCGCTCGATCACCCGCGGGCGCACCTGGTCGGGCAGGCTGGCGGCATGGGTGCCTGGCTCGTTGGAATAGCGAAACGCGCCAACCCGATCCAGCTGTGTGTCGGCCAGGAAATTGAGCAGAAATCGGAACTCCTCGGTTGTTTCGCCAGGAAAGCCGACGATAAAAGTGGAGCGCACGGCAAAATCAGGCATCGCCGCCCGCAGGTCATTGATAATGCCTTTCGTGCGGTCGGTGTCGGGTGGGCGGCGCATGCGGCGCAGCGTGGCCGGGTGGGCGTGCTGCAACGGCATGTCGAGGTAGGCGCAAATCTGCGGGTGGCTGGCCATCGTCGCAATCAGCCGCTCGCTGATGCCGTGAGGGTAGGCATACATCAGCCGTAGCCAGACCGTGGGCGGCAGCACGCCACACAACTCCTCCAGCAGCGTGGCCAGGCCATCCTTCAGCCCCAGGTCGCGCCCGTAATCGGTGAGGTGCTGAGCCACCAGAATTATCTCGCCAACACCACGGGCGGCTAGCTCCTGGGCCTCGCCGAGAATGGCGCCCATGGCCTTGGAGCGCATGTCGCCCTTAAACGAGGGAATGGTGCAAAAGGCGCAGCGCAGGTTGCAGCCATCGGAGATTTTGAGGTAGGCCGAGGGCGTGGTTTTGGTGCGGCGAATGGGCGCGGTACGCCAGTCGGCGTAAGCCCCCGGCACGGCAAGGTCGGCATCTTCCACCGTGGCGCGGCTGCGGCGCGGCGATTCCGGCTGGCGGGGCGGCATGGGCAGCAAGTCAATTGTTGGCAGTGCCACCGGGCGCGGCGCGGCCTGCAGCTCCAGCACGGGCAGCCCCAGGCCGCCACGCGGCGCTACGCTTCTGGCCGCAGGCCCGCCCACCATCTCACCGATCTGCATCCACTGCTGCGTACTCAACACCTCGTCTACACCGGGCACGGCCCGCACCAGATCGCCATGGCTCTGGGCCATGCAGCCAGCCGCAATCAGGCGCTGGCCGGGCCGCTTGCGCTGGCCTAGCTCGCCAAGCACGCCCAGGGTCTCGTCGCGGGCGGCGGCGATAAAGCTACATGTGTTGACGATAACCACATCGGCATCATCGGCCTGGGGCACGGCGGTGTGGCCCTGGGCGCTGAGAATGCCGTCCATGCCTTCGCTATCAACACTGTTTTTCGGGCAACCAAGGGTGAGAATATGATATTTCATTCTTTGGGTTAGGGTTTAGGGGTTACGGGTTAGGGGTTATGTTCATTGAAAGCAATGCTGCTAACCCTTAATCGTTAACCCTTAACCCGTATCAACGATAATTAATAAACTGGAGCGGCACGGGCAGTTCGGCTTCTTTTTCCTTGAGGAATTTGATCACCGCTTGCAGGTCGTCACGGCTTTTGCTGCCCACCCGCAGCGTGTCGCCCTGAATGCGGGGTTGAATTTTGGGAAACTGGTCGCGGATGAGCTTCTGAATCTTCTTCGCCAGGTCGCCGCTGATGCCTTTTTGCAGCGTGGCCACCTGGCGCACCCGTGCGCCGCTCACATCTTCAGCCTGGCCATAATCAAAAATTTTTAGCGACAGCCCCCGCCGCAGCGCCTTCGACTCAAGGATGTCGCGCACGCTGCTCAGATGCATTTCGCTGTCGGTGGTGATAACCAGTTCCGTCTTGCTCAGTTCCAGGCTGGTTTTGCTGTCTTTCAGGTCGAAGCGAGTCTGAATTTCGCGCAGCGCCTGGTCAACCGCGTTGGCCAGTTCCTGCTGGTCAAACTCCGAGACAATATCAAAGGTACTTTCTGCTGCCATGGTTGTATCTCTCGTAACGGCGCAAAGTTCGCAAAGCTAAAACCAATAAACGTGAGTCCGAATAGCGTTGCGGTTTTTACGCCCGGCTTTTTGTGTGCTTTTCAAAAGAAAAGTTTGGGACGGGTGCGCCGTTCCCAAACCGTGATTACCTCATCGTACCAGCAATCGCCCCGGCTATTGAGGCCAGCTAAAGGTGGCCGGACTGCCGGGTGTGGTGCCAATTGCTCCCACCTGCAAGCCATTCACCGTCACTTCGGCGGCGGGCGGGTTCCCAGCCAGAATCGTGATCTGCCGCTGGGCCAGGTATTGCCTGTTGATGCCGCCACCGAGAATACCCTCCTCAAAAACAACCCCATCAATAATCACCCGCACCCACGACTGGTTATTCGGCAAAATCGTCAGATCAACCACAATCGGCGCGAGTGGGGTTGGCGTCGGCAGCACCGGCGTGGCAGTCACCTGAGGCGTGGCGACACCACCGGCGACAGCACCTGGCGTTGGCGTAAATACCGAAACGCTGGTGACCGGAATAGCGGTGGGCAACACGGTAGGCGTCGCAGGCTGAGCCGTAGCTGTAAATGCCACCGCCACGCTGGGAGTTGAAGCGAGCCGCCCGCTGAGAACCAGGCCCATGTAGCCCAAGGCCACCAGCACCACGGTTGCAATAAACACCGTAAAGAAGCTGGGCAACGAATAGGTGCGGCCACGAATAGGATGGGCCGCTGGCACCACTTTAATTTTATCGCTCGCGCCCCGTTCCTGCCGGTAGATCTCAATCATCTCTTCCGGTGGCAGGCCCAGGTACTGGGCATAGTTCCGCAAAAAACCCCGGGCAACCACATCGCCCGGCAAGCGCTGGTACGCACCCTCTTCTAACGCCAGCAGCGATTGCTGGAGAATGCGTGTCTCCATGGAGGCTTGCGCCAGCGAGACGCCCTTTTTCTCGCGGGCCTCCCGCAGCTGTGTACCCAGCAGACTCATGCACGCACTACTTTCCGTTCCATAACCTCATAACCCCAGGTGGGGGCAACCTGCGGTATTATACCATAGCGTTGTTGGTGCCTTCGCAGGTGTAAAACTGAGGTAAATATGATACGAGGAGCTGGTGGACACGATTGGTGCGCCGTCTGGCGGGAGATGTATGATGCGGAGCGGAACCAGGGCGAAGCCGCAACCGACCCGGCGTTTGAGCGCCATGCCGACCAGTGGGCCAGCCGGGCAAAACGCTACGCCACCGCAGCCCAGCGCGACCCGCAGCCAGATGGCTTTATGCAGCTGCTGCTGCCCCGCCTGCACCCCGACGACACAGTGCTGGACATTGGCGCGGGCACAGGCCGCTACGAGCCGCCCCTGGCCGGGCGAGTGAGCCAGGTCATCGCCCTGGAGCCTTCGCCAGCCATGCGGGCGCAACTGGAGGCCCGCGTGGCCGCCAAGCAACTGACCAATGTGCAGGTGATTACCGATGCCTGGCCTGCCGCCAGCGCCATCCAGGCAGATGTAGCCATTTCGGCCCATGTGGTGTATGGCGTGCGCAAACTGGCCCCGTTTGTGCTGGCTATGGACGGAGCGGCCCGGCGCGATTGCTATCTCTACCTTGGCCTGCAACACCCGGCCATAGTGCTAGCCCCCTTCTGGGAGCGCGTGCATGGTGAGGCCCGCCTGCCCCTGCCAGCGGCCCTGGAAGCCCTTAACGCGCTGCACCAACTGAATTTGCCCGCCAGCCTGGAGCTGGTGCCACTGACCAGTTTTTTGCGCTTCGCCGACGAGGAAGAGGCCGTAGCCGACCTCATGCAGCGGCTGCGCTGCGGCCCCCAGCACGAGTCCACCATCCGCGCCGCCATTCCCGAACTGCTGCTGCGCCAGCCCGACGGCAGCCTGACCCCGCTGCACCACCCGCGCCATGCCGCCCTGCTCTGGTGGCCCGCCGCACAGGCGAGAGCTGAACGATGAACGATGAACGATGAACGATGAACGCCGAACAATCTACCGCTGTTAGGCGGCGTGGTCGGTGGCCCGCCCGCCGTGGAACCACAGCCGGATCGGGCAACCTTTGGGCTGTGCTCATCGTATTAGGTTGAGTAACCGAAAACGCTTATATATAGCGTTTAATAGAGCTAGCGAGGACGGAATGACAACACTTCCAATGCTTCTTCTGATTGTGATTGGAGCGATAGCTGCCCTATTGTTTCTAGCCTTGATCGGTTGGGGTGGTTTCTGGCTGCTGGTGCAACTCGGGGTGATTGTGCGGGAAGCCCGCCGCCCGCCGCACCAGGACACAGGCAGCTACTCCCTGAGTCAGGGCCACGAAGTGGGCCGAGACGAACGAGAACGGGTTCATGATTAGTTGAGGGGAAACAGCGTGCGGCGGCTCTGGCTAGAAGCAACGATTATGGGGGTGAGTATCGCGGTCGCCGTGCTGCTACTCAAGCGCATGGAAGAGGCTTTTTCGCAGCCAGTGGTGCTACTGTCGGCAGGAGTGGCCATTGTGGGGCTGTTTCTGCTTCAGTTCTGGCTCTCGCGGCGGAAGGAATGATCCACGAAGAAACGCGAAGAAACGCGAAGGGAGAATTGTAAATTTCGGCTTAATCCGCAACCCGCGATCCGCACATTTACGCATTACGCATCACGCATTACATATTACAGCTCACGTCGGGTAGGTCTGAATGCGCCGATTCGGGAGCCGCTGAACCAGCCGTTCCATGCGCTCGCTCACTTCGCGCAGTACCTGGGCCTTGTCAATCGTCAAGAGCTGACGGTTCCGCATCAGCACTCTACCGTCCACCAGCACCGTGTCCACATCGTTCGCCCGCGCACTGTAGAGCAGGCTTGCCGCCAGGTTATGCTGCGGCGTCAGGTGCGGTGCGTCCAGCCGGAACAACACAATATCGGCCTGAAAGCCCTCGCGCAGCTCGCCCGTCACTCCGCCCAACCCCAGGGCCTTTGCCCCTTCGCGGGTCGCCAGGGCCAGCGCCTCGCTCACCGGCAACACCCGTGGGTCGCCCGCCATGTGCTTTTGCACCAGGGCCATCATGCGGGCCGCTTCCAACATATCGTAGCTATTGTTGCTGGCCGCGCCGTCGCTGCCCAGACCCACGGTGATGCCCACCTGCCGCATGGCCGGAACGGGCGCAACCCCGGTGCCGAGCTTCATCGAGGTTTTGGGGCAACTGCCCACCGCCACGCCACCAGCCCGCAATAACTCCAGGTCGTTCTGTTCGGGGTGGGCCACATGGGCCGCCAGGGTGGGCACCGCAAACAGGCCGGCCTCGTGGGCTACCGCCACCGGCGTTTTGCCGTGCTGGGCCAGGCTCTGGCGCACCTGCTCCGCCGTTTCCGAAAGGTGAATATGCAAACCAACGCCAAGGGCCTGGGCCTGCCGAGCCACCTGCTTGAGAAACTCCGGTTCACAGGTGTAGGGCGAATGTGGCCCCAGCCAGGCCCGAATGCGCCCGTTGGCCGCATCCTGCCAGCGCTCCACAAAGGCCACCGTATCCTGCAAACGCTCCTGCGCCCCGTCGCCGCCAAACACAGCCCAGGCCAGCAGCGCCCGCGTCCCGGCCTGTTCCACCGCCCGCGCCACCTCGTCCATGGCAAAATAGTGGTCGGCCACCGTGGTGACGCCCGCTTCAATCATCTCGGCCAGGCCCAGCAGCGCCCCCCAGTACACATCTTCCTCAGTCAGGTTCGACTCCATGGGCCAGATGTAGTCGTTAAACCACCGCTCAATCAGCACATCCTCGGCCACGCCGCGAAACAGGCCCATTGGCACATGGGCATGGCAGTTGACGAAGCCAGGAACGGCAAGCATGCCACTGGCGTCCAGCACCTCACGGGCCTGGCCAGCGCTGATGTTGGGAGCAATGGCGGCAATGCGCCCATTGCTTACGGCGATACTATGGGTAGGCAGCACGGTGGCAACAGCGCCATCGAACTGAAGAACGGCGGGGTTCTGGATCAGCAAATCGTACATGTAGGCATTATTTCTTTGTGAACGTCTCCGTATTGTACGTGAAATCGGCCTCGTGGGCAAATGGCCTTTTTTTGCTATACTGTAGCATGTCGTCGAATATATGATTGCACCAACGGTGCTGCACCGTTTTGGGGCACCGCCGTCGCAAAGGATACCGTTGTGGAAGCTTCGGCACTACGCGCCCTGGCGGCGCTGCTCGTGACGGTGTTGTTGGTAGGCCAGGCCTTCCGCGCACCGGCTGGTTCAAACAATCGCAACTCGTGCTGGTTTGGCGCAGCGGGCTTTGGCCTGGTGGCCCTGCTGAACGGCTTGAACTTCGCGCAGGTGGATACAAGCTCATTTTACGGCCCGCTTACGGTGGGAATTGCCTTGCTGTTTGCAGGCAGCATGTGGTCGCTGTTTATGGCCTACCGCAGCGGCGAAATGCAGAGCCAGATGCAGCGTATGCGCAACGTGATTGCGAAAGAACAGGAACGACGGGAAAAACGGCAGTAGCAACACACAGGTAAACGCAGAGACGCAGAGGCACAGAGACGCAGAGATTGATAAAGCCTTCGCGTTCTTCGCGAATCAACAGTATGACAAAATTACATCACATTGGACAGCGGGCGAAGGTGGCCGCCCGCAAACTGGCCAGCTTGAGCCGGGCGCAGAAAGACGCCGCTCTCCACGCCATCGCCGATGCCTTGCTGGTGCAAGAGGACGCCATCCTCGCAGCTAACGCTGCCGACCTGGCAGCGGCCCGTGCCAACGGCACCAGTGAGTCGCTGCTTGACCGCATGCTGCTGACGCCGCAGCGCCTGGCCGCCATTGCCAGCGATGCCCGCAGCGTGGCCGACCTGCCCGACCCGGTGGGTGAGACCTACGACCATGCCGAACTGCCCAGCGGCCTGCGCGTCCACAAGCGGCGCACGCCCCTCGGCGTCGTCGGCGTGATCTACGAGGCCCGCCCCAATGTCACCGTGGATGTGGCGGCGCTGTGCCTGAAAACCGGCAACGCCGCCATTTTGCGCGGCGGCGGCGACATTGGCCGCAGCGTGGCCGCAATCACAGCGGCGATTGGCAGCGCCCTGGCACAGGTGGGGCTGCCTGCCGACGGGGTGCAGAGCATCACCGAGCCGAGCCGCGAACTGGTGAAGGAGCTGTTGCGACTCGACCGCTACGTGGACGTGATTATTCCCCGTGGCGGGGCCGGGCTGCACACCTTCTGCCGTGAGCATGCCACCATCCCGGTGATCACCGGCGGCATTGGCGTGTGCCACATCTTTGTAGACAGCACGGCAGACCTCCAGCGGGCCGTGCCGGTGATTCACAACGCCAAGGTGCAGCGCCCCAGTGTGTGCAACGCGCTCGACACGCTGCTGGTGCAGCGGGAGGTTGCCCCCGCGCTGCTGCCGCTGGTGGCCGAATCGCTGGGAGCGGCGGGGGTGGAGCTGCGGGCCGACCCGGAAAGCCTGGCGATTCTGGCCGATGCAGCCGGGGCCAGCGACTGGAAACTG
>JALONX010000054.1 GCA_025454695.1 Chloroflexaceae bacterium | reverse complement strand
ACCGAGTGGTCAGGCCGTGGCACCAACACCGACCGATGCGGTGCCGACCCCGGCCCTGGCTGGGCTAACGAGTGAGCGGCGCGAGCTACGCTTTCGTAGCGGCGAAGTGGAACTAGCCGGTGAGTTGAGCCTGCCTCGGGGCGATGGCCCGTTTCCGCTGGTGTTTATTCTGCATCACTCCGGGCCAGTCACCCGCGATGCCTATGGCTACATGGCGGAACTGATGCTGCCACGGGGTTTTGCGGTGTTCCGCTTTGATAAGCGTGGCACTGGCGCAAGCGGGGGCAGCTACGGCTGCTGCGAAGGCGACGACGGCCTGGCCGCCTATAGCGCGGCTGTGCAACAGCCTGGCGTTGACCGTAAACGGGTGTTTATTGTTGCCCAGAGTATTGGCACCAGCTACCTGGCCGAACGTTTTGCCGCCTTCGCCCAGGTGCAACCGCCCCGTGGCGTGGCCCTGCTTTCCAACCTCCTCACCGCCACGACTATCACATCCATCACGGCACCGGCCTTGATTCTGGTAGCAGACAGCGAAACGAACCTGGCGGCGATTGGCGCAGACGCCGCTGCCGCTCACCAGAGCGTGGCCACGACCACCCTCTACATCGCCGAAGGGGCTGAACACACCCTATTCGACGTGCGCGATGGGCCGATTGACTGGAGCGACCCCAGTTGGGTGCAACGCTACCACCGGGGTGCGATGAAAAAACTGCTTACATGGTTAGCGGAATACGCAGCGATGTAGGAGGAAACCGGACTAACAGCCTATTGCAGCGAGGGGGACTTTAATACTATTTTTACAACTGTAGACGATGTGAACGAGCGATACGTTCATTCGCACAAATGGAGTGTTATAACAGAGAGGGACATCTATGCGTGTATGGCCTTGGCAGTGGAATAAGCTTGTCATATTTGGCCTCATCAGTAGCCTGGCTACGATCAGCTTCGCTTCCTGCCAGCTCAATCCTTCAGTTCAAGCCACCACGGTTCGTTCAACCGCCGTGCCGCCAGCTACCACCCCATCATCGAACTCACAGCTAACAACCAGCGCCGCGTCGGCAAGCGACAGTGTGGGCACGGCCCAGAGCGGCAGTTGGAACCAGCTTGGCGGGAACCCCCAGCGTACCGCCTATGTTGATGCCAACTTCCCGGCCCTGAGCGGCGGCATGAACCAGACCTGGCGAGTGCGCTGGATCTGGAATGGGCCAGCCGGGATTGACACTGGCCCGGCAGCCGACCACCTTGCCCTACCCAAAGGAGCCGACCCGGTGTTTGGTGGTGGGCGATTCTATGTTGGCCACACTGATGGCAATGTACGCGCTGTAAGCACCCAGAATGGACAACTGCTCTGGACACGGCAGGTGGGCGGGCAACTGCTCAATGTGGGTGCATACGACCCGGCCACTGATGCCGTGTTTTTTGCCTCCACCAATGGGCGCATCTTTAAGCTGCGGGCCAGCGATGGGCAGGTTGTGGGCGATTTTAACGCCGGTAGCGAGATTCGCCAGGCCCCACTGCTGGTGGGCGATACCATCTATATTGGTACTATGGGCGGCACGCTCTACGCGCTGAACACGCAGAACCTCACCTCTCGTTGGAATTATGCAGCCGGAGCTGCTATGCTGGCTTCAGCTGCCTATGCCAACAAAAATGGCGGTTTGATCATCTTTCCCAGCGAAGACAAGTTTGTGCATGCCGTGCGCACCAGCAATGGTAGCCGGGCCTGGCGGGTGGAGGTGAATGCTGGACAAGACCCGCAACGCGAAAATCGTCGCTTCCCCGACACTTTTCCAGTTGTCTCGGAAGCGAACGATGCAGTGATTATTCGCTCCTACTACAACTGGGGACTCACATGGCTGCCCAATGGCGGTGCGCCCGACGCACAGGATGGTATTCGGCAATTTATCAACCAGAATCCCCAGCAAGAGTCATTGTTTGTACTCGATCTGGATGATGGGAGCAAACGTTTTGTTGCACCCGTGCTGGGTGGCGGCATTGGCAACAACGACGACTACTACTCGACCCCGCCCCAAGCGGTGGTACGACGGCTAAGCGACGGGAGCGAGGTGGCCTACCTCTTCTGGCGCACGCGGGTGGCCTGTCTGCCCGGAATCACATGTGATGGTCGGGAAGACACCACGATTGGCGAGATGAACCTGCAAACCGGGGCGATTCGGTTTGTGCGCGACTGGAAGAACCAGGGCACCATGCGCTTCCCAACCGACGAGCAGGGGGCACTCTCGATGGCAGGCAATGTGCTGTTCCATTCCCACTGGATGTCTATGGGTAGCATCCGCATCCCCGACCGCACCAGCGGCGGCAGCAGCATCAGCAACCCCATCCCCAGCGAAGAGTATCTATCTGTCTCAAACACGTTGGCTGCGAGCAGCTGCCCCAATCGCCTGAGCCAGCAACGTTTTTGCCCCAATGGCCACAAACCGCCCGGCGACGGCTATCAACTCGATGCCGGTTTCTACATCTATATGAGCGGGCAGAATGTGTATGATCAGTTTTTTACGCCGTCGGTGCGCGGTGTGGTAATTAGTGATAATGTTGTCTATTGGAAAAGCGTAGACGGCGCGATTATCGCCCTTTCCACCGATGGCAGCCAGCCCCAGCCCACAACGCCCCCTGGTAGCGCCACCGCCACACCCCGCCCCGGCACACCCACCGTCGGCCCTGGCCCCGTCCGTGGGCGCGTGTTTTTGCCCCTGATTATTGGGCGCAGCCGCTAGCTACGACAACCGGCTCACCCTTGCGTGACCCAGAAACGTCGCACTGGGAAAGGTTAATCTTTCCAAGTGCGACACAGGCTCCTCACCTAACGGCATTTTCAACTCATCTCCCCTGTGATTTAGGATTGATTTAGCCCCGATCATTACCATCGCCTCAGATAGAGACGTTTTCAGGCAGAACATAACGTCGGCCACCTCAAACCCTGGGGCACGGCTTTCCCCCTGCACGATGACGAACGAGACGCCATCGCTATCGTCTCGTCGGTTAATGTCGCCTGACATCGTTACCAGACAGCGAGGGGTTGCACAACAACCCCGTGCCGTTATGTCCGCTCGATGTTCGGTGTCAACGTTCTAGACAGACCACTTGGGAGAAAGATTGTGTTACAACGAATGCTACGCCCAGGCATCCTTCTGATGGCCCTGTTCGCCATTGCTCTTGCATTCGGGTTTTTGGCCCCGCCGCCAGCTGAAGCAACCATCCCCAACCGCCAGCCCTGGAGCCATGTGCCGGGAGCCTGCCCGGCAGCGGTTGAGGGGGCTGTTTTCGCCCGTTCCACCGATAACTGTGGCGGCAATGGCACCGCGTTTGACACCAATGAAATCTACGGCCATGTCATCTTACAAGACGTTGCCACCAGTGTGGCCCCATGCAGCGGGGTAGCAACCGGCGGCGCCTGCTTTCGCCAATGGTACACCGGGGTAGACAGCGGCGGTTTGCGGCGCATCGGCTATGCCACCTCGCCCGATGGCATTGCATGGACGCGCGTGCCGGGCACGGCGGGCAGTGGCAGTGTGTTGTTCCGTGGCCCCGCCGGGAGCTTCGACAGCAACGAGGTTTCATTCCCCACCGTGGTGCGTACCAGCACTGGCTTTGAGATGTGGTACGTTGGCTCCAACGGCTCGGTGTTCAGTCTGGGCTATGCCACTTCCACCGATGGCGTGAACTGGACGCGGGTGACTGGCCCGCTGGCGGGCGGTTCGGTGCTGCGCCCCAGTGGGGTTGAAGGCACCTTTGATCAGGATATTGTTGCTGCGCCACGGGTGATTCGTGACCAGGCCACCACGGCAGCCCCCTGCGAAGCCGGGCGCACCAGCGGTGCCTGCTACCGCTTGTGGTATCAGGGCGTAGACAATGCACCAACCTACGCATTTCTGATCGGCCATGCCGTTTCGCCTGATGGGCTGAACTGGACACGCAGGCCCGGCGCAGGCGCTGGCGGCGCGGTTGTTGGCCGTGGCCCCGCTGGCACGTTTGATTCTAACAATGCCGCTGTCGCCTCCGTTATCAAAGATGGGCCGCTCTACCGCATGTGGTACGACGCCCGCGACAGCAGTGGCATTGCCCGCATTGGCCATGTGGTTTCTACTGACGGTGTGAACTGGGTGCGCCCGGTGCCCAACGACCCGGTATGGCGTGGCAACATGGATCCGGGCACGCTCAGCCCAGATGATGTCTGGGCTCCCTCCGTCTTGAAAGATGGACTCACCTATCGCCTGTGGTACAACCATAGCACCCGCCCGAACGCACGGCGCGTTGGCTATGCAGTGGTCACTCCTGGCGCGGCGTTGAGCAGTGTTGGTGTCAGCAATAGCGCCAACAGCTACACCGTGTCGTTTACCACAGCCCAGGCCATTCCTGCCAATGGCTATGTGCTGATCACGCTTCCACCGGAAATTCCGTTCAGCGAAGTCACAGCTGGAGCTATCACTGGCTTTGATGGCGCTGCCACCTTGGTCGCCGACTCGGCGGCAATTACTGATGGTCGTTCGGGCAATATCGCCCGGGGGGCGCTGGTGGTGCGTCTGCCCAATGGCGCTGCCGTTGGCCCAAAGAATGTCAGCTTTACGCTTGCCGCCCAACCAGCCGCCAATGCTACACTACAGGTGCAAACTTTCGACTCACGGGAAGTGCTGGAACGGGGCAGCAGCACCATAACGGGGTCTGGTGCCACGCCGACGCCAACACCAGTGCCACCAACGGCAACCGCAACCAGCATCCCAACTGCAACCAATACAGCGACTGCCGGGCCTTCGGCGACGCCAACCAGCTCGCCAACCGCAACTAACACCAGCACCGCCACCCCAACATCCACTCCAACGCTGCCACCAACGCTGACCCCAACGCCTGGGCCTGGGGGTGATAACCAGCCCTGGACGCCAGTGGCAGGCACGTGTGCCCCTGGCTTAAACGGTGCGGTGTTTGCCCGTGCGGGCGACAATTGCGGCGGCACAGGCACCAGCTTCGACACCTATGAAATTTTCCCACCGCAGGTGCTGTATGACGAGGCCAGCAGTGTGGCTCCATGTGAAAATGGCCGCACCAGTGGCCCGTGTTACCGCATGTGGTACGTTGGCACCAACAACCCGCCCAGCGAAACCCGGCGCATCGGCTATGCCCTTTCGCCCGATGGCGTAACCTGGACACGGGTTGTGGGAACAGGCACAGGTGGCAGCGTGTTTGAGGCCAGTGGCGTCGCCGGTGACTTTGACCGCAACGGTGTCACCACCATGAACGTCATTAAGGAAGGCACTACCTTCCGCATGTGGTACACCGGCATTGGTGACAATGGCGCTATTGCTGGCATTGGCCTGGCCGAATCGCAAAATGGCACTAGCTGGACACGGGTGCGTGGCCCCCTGGCCAATGGTGCCGTGCTGACCCATTCCGGCGACCCGAATCAGTTTGACACTCATTACATTGTGGCTCCAAGCGTGATGCGCGACGCGGCTAGCGCAGCGGCCCCGTGCGAAAATGGCCGCACCAGCGGCACCTGCTACCGCATCTGGTTTGAAGGGGTACGCACCAGCCCGGCCTATGTGTTTGCCATTGGCTATGCCGTTTCGCCCAATGGTCTGAACTGGACACGTATTAGCAATAACGCTGATGGTGCGGTGTTCCGGGCCTCGCCCTACAACACTCGCTTCGATGATAACAGCGTTGGTGTTCCTTTTGTAATGAAAGATGGCGCATTCTACCGCATGTGGTATGAGTCGCGGGGCTACACCTCGGGCTATACCACAGGCTATGTGGTGTCTACCGATGGGGTGAACTGGGTGCGAGCTACCCCTGGTGCCCCGGTGTATGATGGCAGCCGCGATAGCATTGTGGTGGGCAGCCCCGACGAGTTGTGGGCGATCCGTGCGATGAAAGAAGGTTCGCGCTACCGCCTCTGGTATGCCACCAGCACCCGGCCTTCGTCGCGGCGTTTTGCCCTGACTGAAATGACGCCCGGCACAACCCTTGGCACGGTCACCGTGGAACAGAGCGGCCTCAATTATACGCTCCGCTTTACCACCGCGGCTATTCCAGCCAACGGCAGCGTGCTGGTCACCTTGCCGCCAACAATCAACTTTGCCAATGTCACCGCCGGGGCCATTACGGGCTTTGGGGCCAGCGCAACTCACACCGCCGATGCTGCTGCGCTTACCGACGCGAGCGCCCGCGGCGTGGCTCGTGGTGCGCTGCTGGTGCGCCTGCCCAATGGCGCAACCGCCGGTGAAAAAACGATCAGCTTCAGCCTGAGCAGCGCCCCGGCCTCGGCTACAAGTCTGCTGGTGCAGGTTTTTAACAGCCGCGAAGTGCTGCAATATGGCACGGCGACCCTGGCGCAGGGGCCAACACCCACCCCCACCAACACATCGCTGCCAACTAATACACCACTGCCAACCAATACGGCGACAGCGGGGCCATCGCCAACCGCAACACTGGTACCGACCAACACGCCCGTGCCAACAGCCACGCCAGTGCCCACCAGCACCCCCGTGCCCACGGCGACCAGCACGCCCGTGCCGGGGAGCAATTCGGCGCTCAACTTTGCGGGTGGCGACGATGAGGCTCGCGCCACCCAGGTAGCGGGGTTGAACGGCACGCAGACGATTGAACTCTGGGTGCGCCCCAGCGCCAACAACCAGACCGCTGTTCTGGTCGCCACCGGCGACAGCAACGGTTGGGCGCTGGAACTCGACAACGGCCAGGCCACATGGTGGGTGCTGAATACCAGCGGCAGTTGGGTTTCCGCCCGCAACACCAACGTCAGCCTGCAAGCCAACACCTGGTACCATGTGGCCCTTACCTACACAGCAGGCACGGCCCAAGTCTATGTCAACGGCAACCAGGGTGCAGCCGCCAACGTGGGCAACATCACCGTGGGGCCAAACCTGCGGCTCGGCGGGCTAACGGGCTATGGCTTCTTCAACGGCCAGCTTGATGAGGTGCGCCTCTCAAACGTGGTGCGCTACACCACAGCCTTCACGCCGCCCACGGCTGGCTTCACGCCCGACGCCAACACCCTGGCGCTGTGGCGGCTGAACGAGGGCAGCGGCCAGACCAGCACCGACAGTTCGGGTAATGGCTACACCCTCACCCTGGGCACCACCGCCGGAGCCGAGACCGCCGACCCAACCTGGGTCAATTCGACCGCGCCAACTGGCGGTGGCGGCCCGGCACCGACGGCCACCAGCACGCCGCTCCCGACCACCACACCGCTGCCAACTAATACGGCAACGGCAGGGCCATCGCCAACGGCAACGCCGGTGCCCACCAGCACCCCGGTGCCCACGGCAACCAGCACCCCCGTGCCGGGGAGCAATCAGGCGCTTAACTTTGCGGGCGGTGACGATGAGGCCCGAGCAAACCAGGTGGCGGGGTTGAACGGCACGCAGACGATTGAACTCTGGGTGCGCCCCAGTGCCAACAACCAGACCGCCGTTCTGGTTGCTACCGGCGACAGCAGCGGCTGGTCGCTTGAGCTTGACAATGGCCAGGTGGTCTGGTGGGTGCTCACCAGCGCAAACAGCTGGACGCCCGTGCGCAATACCGCCATCACCCTGCAAGCCAACACCTGGTACCATGTGGCCGTGACGTATGCGGCAGGCAACGCCCGAGTCTATGTCAACGGGAATCAGGGGCCAACTACAACCCTGGGCGCGCTCACCGTGGGTTCAACCCTGCGGCTAGGCGGCTGGGCAGGCTTCGGCTTCTTCAACGGCCAGCTAGACGAGGTGCGCCTGTCCAATGTTGAGCGCTACAGCGCCACCTTCACACCGCCCAGCGTCGGCTTCACGCCCGATGCCAACACCCTGGCGCTATGGCGACTGAACGAAGGCAGCGGCCAGACCAACGCCGACAGCTCGGGCAACGGCTACACCCTTACCCTGGGCACCACCGCCGGGGCCGATGCTGCCGACCCTACCTGGGTCAATTCAACTGCGCCAACAAACTAACGAGAGTAAGTTTATGCCAATGTAGCAACAAAACCTCGCTAAAGGTGGCAATGTTTCGACCAGGATGACGGAACAGGTAGGGTGTGCGGAAAATACTAACCGCACACCCTACTGAATGAATGACCATGTAGTTCATCACCATCGAGAAAGCGCGTACATGAAGCTCTGGCCCTTGCTACGATTCGTAGGTGTTGGAATTCTGTTGGCGAGCGTCGGCATCATCGCACTCCGTTTCGTTCCTGCGCATGTTGCCAGTGCCCAATCGGGCACGTCGTTACGCTTCTTTGGTACTGGTTCACGGGACGCTGATCGGGTGAGAGTCCCTCTCGGGCCGCTTGATGAGCAAGGGCGCATCAGTAGTTCACGGCCAGTCAACGTGGGGCAAGACTTTACACTGGAATTCTGGATGCGGGCCGATGGAGCCAGCAACACAGCCCCGGCCTGCGGCAGCGGCGATGTTGGCTGGTATTACGGCAATATTGTGATCGATAGGGACGTATTTGGCGATGGTGATTACGGCGACTATGGCGTGGCCCTGCGGGGTGGGCGCATCGTCTTCGGCGTCAACGTGGGAAATCAGGATCGTTTCATCTGTGGCGCAACCCTGGTCACGGATGGTGCCTGGCACCATGTTGCGGTTACCCGCAGCGCAACAACTGGCATGCTTCAAATCTTTGTAGACGGCAAACTGGATAGCAGCAGCAGTGGTGCAAGCGGGCGGATTGACTACCGTACCAACCGCAGCACCAGCTACCCCACCAGCGACCCCTACCTGGTGTTTGGGGCAGAAAAGCACGACTACCCCGGCAGCCTCTCCTACAATGGCTGGCTAGACGATGTACGGCTTTCCAGCACGGTACGCTACAGCGGCAGCTTCACCCGGCCCAGCGCACCACACGAGACCGACGCGAGCACGGTGGCCCTGTGGCGCTTCGATGAGGGCAGCGGCACTGTCGTAAACGACTCAACGGCGGGCAACCAGAGTCCGGGCGAACTACGGGTGGGTAGCAGCGCGAATGGGCCGCTCTGGGCGAATGAAACGCCCTTTAGCGCAGTTATTCCAACTAGCCCACCGGCGACCGCCACCAGCACCGCCATCAGCACGGCGACCAGAGCAGCAGCAACCGCCACTGCTGCTGCGACCGCTACTAGCACCGCTAACGCGACGGCAACCGCCACAAGCACCGTCATCAGCACGGCGACCAGCATCCCAAGCCGCACACCCACTGGCACACCCACCCGCGTGCCCACCGGCACACCCACCCCTGGCGGCAACTTCGCGCTGGAGTTTAGCGGCGGCAATAAAGAAGCGCGGGCAGCACAGGTAGCTGGCCTGGGTGGAAGCCAGACGATTGAAGTATGGCTACGGCCTGCCAACAGCTTTCAATCATCCACCGTGTTATTCACAACCGATAACAATAGCGGTTGGTCACTTGAACTCTTAAACGGGCAGGTGGTCTGGTGGGTACTGAATAGCAACGGCAACTGGGTAGTAGCACGTAATACGACCCGCCTCCAGGCCAACATCTGGTATCATGTGGCTGTTACCTATACGGCGGGCACGGCCCGTGTGTATGTAAATGGTACTCCAGGCGGGTCAACCAATGTTGGCACACTCACGGTTGGCCCCAGCCTGCGCATGGGCGGGCAAGCAGGCGAGCCGTTCTTCAACGGGCGACTGGACGAAGTGCGGCTCTCGAATACGGTACGCTACAACGCCGCCTTTAGCCCGCCAGCAGTCGGCTTCACGCCCGATGCCAACACTCTGGCGCTCTGGAAACTGAACGAAGGCAGCGGCCAGACCAGTGCCGATAGCTCCGGGAATGGCTACACCCTGACTTTGGGTACCAGCGCCAACGCCGACTCAGCTGACCCGACCTGGGTAGTGTCTACCGTGGCCGGGCAAGCAAACGCAGCGACATCAACTCGCACGCCAACGCCACAGGCCACCACAAGCAGGCTGCTTGACATGCAACGACGCTGGATCTACCTGCCTTTTGTTGTGTTACGTTCAACCATAAAACTATAATCTGGAGAAACCCATGAACACACTGATTCAACCTGACACCATAACCAGCCTGGTACTGGAACGCCTCCGCGATGTGTTACAGCAGACTGACCGACCCATCCCAGCCGACATGGGCGAACAAACCCAACTGGTGGGCAAACAGGCAGTGCTAACCTCCCTTGGACTCGTAACCCTGATCGTCGATCTGGAGCAGAGCATCGAGGAGGAATACGACGCAGTTATCACCATCGCCGACGACCGGGCCATGTCGCAACAGCACAGCCCCTTCCGCACCGTCGGATCGTTAGCGGCCTACATCGCCACCCGCATCGCCGAGGAGCAAGGCCGTGGTTGAGCAGCCAGTGGTGCTGATCACCGGCACCAGAAAGGGCATTGGCCGCTATCTGGCTGAACATTTTGTCAACCAGGGCATGCTGGTGGCAGGGTGTAGCCGGGAGATGCCTGACTGGACACTGGACAACTACAGCCACCACCAGGCCGACGTGACCGACGAAAGCCAGGTGCGGACGATGATCAGCGCCATGCAGAAGCGCTACGGGCGGCTCGATATTGTCATCAACAACGCGGGCATTGCCTCGATGAACCACGCCCTGCTGACCACAGCGGCCAGCGTCAGCCGGGTGCTGGAAACCAACGTCCTGGGTAGCTTTCTCGTCTGCCGCGAAAGCGCCCGCCTGATGCAGCGGCGCAAGTATGGCCGGATTGTTAACCTCAGCACCATTGCCGTGCCGCTACGGCTGGAAGGCGAAGCGATCTACGCCGCTTCAAAAAGCGCTGTGGAAATGTTGACTCGCGTGCTGGCCCGTGAGTTGGCACCCTTTGGCATTACATGCAATGCGTTGGGGCCAACCCCAATTGAAACCGACCTGATCCGGGGCGTGCCCCGCGACAAAATCCAGCACATCGTGGACTCACTGGCCATCAAACGCCTTGGCACCTTCGCCGACGTAACCAACGTGGTAGATTTTTTTGTCAATCCAGCAAGCGATTACATCACCGGGCAGGTTATCTACCTGGGGGGAGGGGGCTAATGACGATTACATGGCTGCTTGAACGCATGGCCCAGTGGCCAGAACGCCCGGCTATTGTCTGGCACGACGAGCGCTACAGCTACGCCGACCTGCTGGTGCGCGTGGCTACATGGCGAACGGAACTCCAACGCCACGGTGTGGGCGCGGGCCAGGTCGTCACAATTGAGGGCGATTATTCACCGAATGCCTGTGCGCTGCTGCTGGCGCTGGTGGAATGTGGGGCGATTGTGGTGCCGCTCACCCGCTCCGTCGAGGCGCACCGGGCCGAATTCCTGGACATTGCCGAGGTGCAGGTCGCCATCGCCTTTGATGCCGGTGACACATGGCACATTACCCGGCGCGATGTGACGGTGCGCAACGACCTCACTCAGCAGTTAATCAACAGCGGCAATCCGGGGCTGGTGCTGTTCTCCTCTGGTTCCACCGGCAAAAACAAAGCTGCCCTGCATAACTTCACCGCCCTGCTAGAGAAGTTTAAGGTGCCGCGTCACAGCCGCTGCGCCCTCACCTTTCTGCTGCTGGATCATATTGGCGGCATCAACACCCTGTTTTATACTCTCGCCAACGGCGGCACCGTGGTCACCGTGGCCGAGCGCGACCCTGAGGTGGTGTGCCAGGCGGTTGCGGCTCACCAGGTGCAGACTCTGCCCACCTCGCCCACCTTTCTCAACCTGCTCCTGATCAGCGAGGCCTACACCCGCCACGATCTCTCGTCACTTGAGTTAATTACCTATGGCACCGAGGTGATGCCGGAAAGCACCTTGCAACGGCTGCATGCCATTTTTCCCCAGGTGCAGTTGCTGCAAACCTACGGCCTGTCAGAGCTTGGCATTCTCCGTTCCAAGTCCCGCGACTCTGGTTCGCTCTGGGTGAAGGTGGGCGGCGAAGGTTTTGAAACCAAAATTGTGGACGGCGTGCTGTGGGTGCGGGCGCAATCAGCCATGCTGGGCTACCTCAACGCCCCCAGCCCCTTTGATGAGCAGGGCTGGATGAACACTCAGGACATGGTAGAAGTTGATGGCGACTACATCCGCATTCTGGGGCGGCGCACCGAAATCATCAACGTCGGCGGGCAAAAGGTCTACCCGGCGGAAGTGGAAAGCGTGCTGCTGCAACTGGAGAATGTGCGCGACGTGGCGGTGCGGGGTGAAGCCAACCCCATCACCGGGCAGATTGTGGCGGCCCGCTTTAACCTGTTTGAGGCCGAAGAGTTGGCCGGGTTTAAGCGGCGGGTGCGGGCATTCTGCAAAGAGCGCCTGGCCGATTACAAAATTCCGGTCAAGATTGAAGTGACCGAGAACGAGCAGCACAGCGCCCGCTTCAAGAAGATGCGCCGGGCGTAGGCCCAGTTTGCCGTTTGCCGTTCGCCGTTTGCAGATACGTGAGCGCTACGCTGATGTGGAGTGCCCAGGCATGGCTTGCGCACGCAGCAGCACCCTTCGACACTACTATCGCATGAAAGCATTAACCATTGCGATTGACCAAAGGTTGCTTACAACCGTTGGGCCAGAGCTGACCTGGACATGGCGCACCTTACTTAGCGGGATGGGCTATGCCTGGCAGGAGGTGCCCTTTGCCAGCCAGCCGGTGGACATTGCCTACACCGCCGAACCAGCCGCTGCCACTGGCGCACGGCTGGTGGTGCAAGCAACCCCGGCCTACTGGCAGCAACGCCGTGACCTCAGCCTGGCCCAGGTGGGCCGCTATGAAGGCTGGGCCTACCCACTGTATCGCGGCGAAACGGGCGGCCCACCCCTGCTGAGCTACGAAAGCGGGCGGGTGATCTGCACCCGCGACCTGATCTTCGATTCCTTCTGGCTGCTTACCGGGCAGGAGGAGCAGCAACGCCCTAAAAACAAACACGGCTATGTAGACTGGAGCGGCACTGCCACCGAGCAGACCGGGGCGCTCCGGCTGGCCCTGGCTTCGGCCATTGGCAGCAGCATGGAACAGCTGCTGGGCAGCATGGGCTACCGCGAACGGTTGCCGCGCTGGCCCGGCAACCGCCGCGCCGCCGCCGCCACCAGCCACGATGTGGATTACCCGGAAGTGGTGCGTTGGCTGGAACCGCTGCGTATTCTGGCCCGCCAGAAGCAGCACGGCCTTGCGGCGGCATGGGCAGTCGCCCGAGGCACCCGCCACCACTGGCATTTTCGCTCGTGGATGGAACTGGAACAGCGCCTGGGCACACGCTCAGCCTTCTATTTTGTGGCCCGCAAAGGCTCGCTGGTAGAATATGCCACCCATACGCCCGACACGTTCTACGATATTCACTCGCCGCGCTTCCGCCAACTCTTCCGCGAACTGGCCGCCGGGGGCTTTGAAATTGGCTTGCACGCCAGCTACCACGCCCACTGCGACGAAGCCATGTTCGCTGCCGAAAAAGCCGCCCTGGAGGCAGCCTGCGGCCAGCCGGTGGTGGGCAATCGCCACCACTACTGGCACCTCGACCCGGTGAACCCGGAAGCGACCCTGCACCTGCACGAACGGCTGGGCCTGGCCTACGACGCCTCACTCACCAACGACCGCTACCTGGGCTGGCGGCGGGGCATGGTCTGGCCGTTTTTCCCCTTTCACCAGGGGCTGCGCCGCCAGTTGCACACCCTGCAACTCCCCACTGGCTGGATGGATGACCAACTCTTCGGCCACCGCGCCCACAACCCCGGCAACCGCCAGGCGCTGCTGCAAGGGCTGGCAAACCGCACGGCAGAACAGGGCGGCTGTTTGCTGGTAGACATTCACGATTACGTCTTCGACGATGCTCTCTTCCCTGGCTGGGCCGCCGCCTACCGAGAGCTGTGGGAATACCTGGTGAGTCGGGGCGATTTCTGGCTGGCGACGCCTGGCGAGATTGCGGCCCACTGGCAGAACCGCTACAACACCCTGCTCCAACAGAGCCTCGGTCTCGATATGCAGGAACACACCAATGCGCACCTTCGTTTTCGCCCTGCTGTTCATCTGCCCGCCGCCATGTAAACCCTGGCTGCTGCGGGTGTTGTGTGGGGCACATGTTGGCAAACACGTCCAGATTGGCTGGTTCACCACGGTGATGGGCCGCCACATCCACCTGGGCGACTATAGTTCGGTCAGGGCATGTACCATTATTCGCTGCGATGGCGACCTGAGCCTGGGCCGCTACGCCATTATCAGCAGC
>JALONX010000698.1 GCA_025454695.1 Chloroflexaceae bacterium | reverse complement strand
AATGGCGCGGTAAATCGCGCAGCTACATGGCGTGCGTTGGCCGGAATAAAATGTAAATGCTCATAAGTCCGCACTACCTTATTCCGGTACGCACGACGCATCACGAATTACGCAGTACGGTTTCACATGCCGTGTTCGAGGCGGCGTACCAGTTGGAAGGGGAGCTTGGCTTCACGCATCTGTTGCTGGGTTTTTTGAATATCGTACTCAACGCGGTGAAACTCTAGCAGCCCTGCGTCGGTATCTAAGATAGCATAGGCCGCACGGCGGTCGTAGTCGCGGGGTTGGCCCACGCTGCCGGGGTTGATGATGAAGCGCTCACCGGGGGTGTTCAGGTCTAACACATCGCCCGAGTGGGGCCGAGTGCGGGTGCAGTGGCCATCGCTGGCGAGGCGAAAAAAGAGTTGCACGTGGGAATGGCCAATAAAGCAGACCTGGGTATCGAAGTAGGCTCCATTTTCCAGGGCCTCGTCACATGTCAGCAGGTATTCCCACACCGGTTCGCGGGGGCTGCCGTGGGCAATGGTAAAGCGCTCGTCAATCTGTTTTCTAGGATTGAGCCGTTCGAGCCAGGAGCGGTTGGTGTCCTTGAGTTGTCTGCCGTTCCATTCGTTGGCGCGGCGGGCATCGGGGTTAAAATCGTCGAGATCGACTTTGCCAAGGCAGGCCAGGTCGTGGTTTCCAATAATAATTTCGTTGGCACGGGGGCGAATCATTTCAACACAGTCATTGGGGGCCGGGCCGTAGCCAATAATGTCGCCCAGGCACCAGACATCGTCGAACTGGTCGGCAGCGGCAAGCACGGCCTCAAAAGCCACAATGTTGGAATGAATGTCAGAAACGATTAGAATACGCATATGCGAAACTCTTTTCTACCGACCAGCGTACCAGCCTATCGTTGACGCCGTTCTTGCTGCCGCCTATAATGAGAGGCGTTTGCATTCTCGCACGCTGCACGGAGCCGTTGCACTACTATGGTCGAGCCGTCGGGCCACTGCCCCCACCTTGGGCTAAAACAGAATCGGGCCATCCGGTTTGCTTCGCCCACCCCTGAACATCGCTGTTATGTTACGGGTGAAGCCCAGGACATTCCCGTTGATCAGACAAACTTCTGTCTGTCACGCGGGCATGTTAATTGCCCATTATACATGGGTTTACCCCCATCTTCAATGACAACTGGCCCGTTGGTGTTAGAACCGGCGGTTGCGCCCCAGGCTGGGCTGCGAGGCTGGCTGGTTGGCCTTTCGCCCCGCGACCGGGTGATCTACGGGCTGCTGATGAGCCTGACGCTGATTATTGTGGCAACCTATATGGTGCTTGGGTGGCAACTGCTTGGCACGCCCCAGCCCAATGGCCTGCCGGGCCTGGGCGGCAATGGCCCAACGGCAGCGGTGGTGGCAACCAACACGCCCAGCGCCACTGCCAGCGCCACGGCGACGGCCAGCGCTACACCGAGCGCCACGCCCAGCGCCACACCCACGGCGACGGCCAGCGCCACGCCGACGGCGAGCGCCACAGCGACGCCGACCACAACTCCAACCCCGGCAAACCCCAGCGTGCCGTCGCCGGTGGTGCCGCGCCCGCCGCCGCCCGCGCCGCCGCCGGTGTTTCCCACCGACACGCCTGAGCCAACGGCGACCGAGGTACCCACCGCTGAACCGTCGCCGACGGACGCGCCTGCTTCGCCCACGCCGGAAGGGGCAACGCCCGTGCCACCGTCGCCGGAGCCACCGACGCCTGTGCCGCCAACAGCGGAGCCACCGCCCGCTTCACCTGCGCCGGAGCCGCCGACGCCAGCGCCACCGGAGGAAACGCCGACCGCGCCACCCCAATTTGCAACCTCGCCCACCACACCCGTGCCACCGACTGCGGAGCCATTGCCGACGGAAGCGCCCCCGGCCCGCACGCCGTCTCCCTAAAAATGTTACTGCGGAGGACGCCAGAAAGTTTACCGCCGAAGACGCGGAGCCTGCCCTGAGGAATCGAAGGGCAGGCTCCGTGACCTCGGTGGTGAGTAACTTACTCCGGTACCGGGGAAGGTCGGGCGTCTTTGAGTATGATCGGGAAGAGATAGCTATAGGGTGCAGCAGACAGGGTCAGCCGCATGGGCAGGCGGGCGGTGGGCTGGGCCGGGTCGTTGCTCGTCACCAGCAGGGTGCCGCTGTAGGGCGACTGGTAGTTGGGGTGCAACCAGCGGAACACCACGGCCACACTGGTGGCCTCGCCTGGCTCAATGCTGCCGCCAGACTCGGGCACACTCATCCACAGGCGCGTGTTGGGCTGCGGGCGCAGCTCCACGGTCAGGTTGGGCGCAAGCGGCAAATCACCATCACAGCCGAGTAGCTGGTTGTCGGGGCCGAAGAATTGCAGCCCCATCGCCGCGCTCGGCGGTAGATTGCCCAGCTGGCGGTAGTTTAGTACCACCCGCCCATCGCTGGCCAACAGCACCTGAAAGCTATAGCGGCTGGTTGCGTCGCCGTGGCGTGGCACATTGTCGAATGTCACCAGAAAGCCGTTCTCAAGCTGGGCCGCCGTAATCCGTCCGCCAACGTTGGGGTCGAGATCCATGCGGAGCGGTACAATCGCCGCCTCGTTTGTTTCCGGCAGTGGCAAACAACTGCTCCGAAAGGACTGTACTCGGGGAAGCGCTCCGAACGACAGGAAACCGTTGGCGCTCACATACACCTGCCGTTGGTTTACGCCGTTAAACGGAAAATCAAAGCCCAGTGGCAGCGCTGCGGAAGCTTGATCGTCGCCGAGCGTAAGCACCCTGGCGCTGGCGGGCGGATCGATCCAGCCTGGTGCGGGGCCACCGCTCACATCGCTGCGCCAGACACCAAAACGTTCGTTGGGCACACTTAAGCTAAAGTTCAGCGGGCGCGTGCCGCTGTTTTCCAGCCGCAAAGGCATGGTAAAGGCTTGCGAAAAACGCAGCGTGATGGTGGGTGGCTCCGGGCTGGTGCTCAGGCGCGGTGCATCCGCCCCCAGGGTAAAGTGTACTTCCAGCAATGAAGTACTCACCGTCACTACCTGAGTCTGGCTGAGAAAACCTTGCGTACTGGCGGTGATGGTGTAGGGCTGGCTCCGCTGGGGCAACACCAGGCTGAAGCTACCATCGGTCGCACTTTGCAGACTCACGCCCTCGTCAATGGTCACATTTGCCAGCAGCGGCTGGTCGGTGTCGAGCGCGCGCACCGTGCCGCGCACCGTGGCGACATCCGGCCCAGCACTGACCTGCATGCGCACTGGCACCACCAGCGGCGTCAGCGTCAGCACATCGGGGTAGATAAGCAGCCGGGCCTCATACACGCCTGGCCCGACGATCCGCCGTGCATCGAGCGTCACCGTCACCTGGCCGCTGCCGCCGCCAACAATGGGCGCTGGCGCGGTGGTTGCCAGCCATGGCACATCCACCCGTGCGGCTGCCACCGCAGCATAGGCATCGACTCGTCCATAGCCATACACATTGTTGGGCACGCCTGTTGCGCTATTGCTGCCGCCACAAATGCTGCTCGGGCGGGGCCGAGCGCTGCCAGTCAGCAGGCTATACACACGGTCATAGTCGCCAATCAGGTCAGGGTTTGCCGAAAGCATCAGGGCCACCACACCTGAGGTGATGGGCGTGGCCATAGACGTGCCGTTAAGGGTGCTATAAGCCAGCCCGCCGCCCGCCACGGTGGAAGGCACCGCGGTGCCAGGTGCGCTGATGTCGGGCTTCAGGCGTCCGTCGGCGCTTGGCCCACGCTGGCTAAACGAGGCGATCTGATCGGCATTATCGGTTGCGCCAACCGCCACGACATTGGCAAAATCACCGGGCGAGGCGATTGAGCCACAGGCCGCAGGCCCGCCCCGGCTGTTGCCTGCCGCGAAAAGAGGGATAATGCCCGCTGCCCGCCATGCCGCCACGTAGCCAGCATACCATGTTTGGCCGCCGGTGCTGTCGGC
>JALONX010000697.1 GCA_025454695.1 Chloroflexaceae bacterium | reverse complement strand
AAGAACCCTTTGACCTGATTGTTTCTAACATTCCGGCCAAAATTGGTGACGACGCCATTGAACAGGAGTTTATACTAGGGCCGCTGGCTCGCCTACGGCCTGGGGGCAACTTCTGGTTTGTGGTGGTGAGTGGCCTGAACCATCTCATCCCAAAGGTGGGCGTGCGCCACAAGCTGAAACTTAAAGAGATCAAGAAGCGCTCCGGTTACACTGTTTATCAGCTTCATAAACCAGACTAAACCTATGATTTATACTGATTATGCTGCGGCTGCACCTGCCTTTGCCGACCTGCTTAACCCGGCCCAACGCATTCTGCTGCTGACCCATGTAAACCCCGACGGCGACGCCATTGGTTCGATGCTGGGCGTGTGGCACTGCCTGCGGGCCATGGGCAAAACCGCCATTCCGCTGGCCTCGTCGGCCATTCCGGGCTACACCAGCGAGTTGCCCGGCATTGAACATGTGCAAGTCTACAGCAGGGGCATGCCGTTGCCCGAGGCCGACCTGATCTGGCTAGTGGACACGGCGACCCTTGACCGGATTGGCCAGATTTACACCGACCACCACGACACGCTAGCCGCTCGTCCGCTGGTCATTGTGGATCACCATGTGACCAACGAGGGCGGCGGCAACCTGAACCTGATTACGCCCCAATCGGCCTCGTGTGCCGAACTGCTGTTCCGACTGCTGCGGGCGATGGAACTGCCCGTGCCCCCGGAAGCGGCCACATGTTTTTTGATGGGCGTCGTTACTGACACGCAGAGCTTCCAGACTAGCAGCAGCAATCCCCAGTCGTTGCGCACCACTGCCGACCTGCTGGAAGCTGGGGCCGACAACCAGGCCGTGGTGCAAGCGGTCTATTTCTCGACGCCCTACAGCACCATACGCCTCACGGGGGCGGTGCTGGAAACGCTTCAGCACGAAGACGGTCTGTACTGGGCCGTAGTGCCGCAGGCGTTGATGCGCGAAACGGGGGCTGCCGATGAGGCAACCGATGAGGCAACGATTCGTTTGCAGCGGGTCGAAGGGCTACGGGCGGCGGTGCTGTTTAAGGAGCGGGCGGATGGTACGGTGAAAATTAGCCTCCGTTCCAAACCTGGCATAGATGTGGCGGCGATTGCCAAGCGCTGGGGCGGCGGCGGCCACACCCAGGCCGCAGGTGCAACGCTGCACATGAACCTGGACGAAGCCCAGCAGGCCGTGCTGCCGGTGCTACGTGAAGCCCTGGCCCACGCGCAGTAAGCAGCAGGCAGTAAGCAGCAGGCAGTTGGCAGCAGGCAGTTGGCAGCTCCAAGGAAACTGCTAACTGCTTACTGCTAACTGGTTCTTCTTCATGCACGGTTTTCTCAACATCAACAAACCAGCTGGGATGACCTCGCACGATGTGGTGGCGCGGCTGCGGCGGCTGGCCGGGCGCGGGGTGAAGGTGGGCCACGCGGGTACGCTCGACCCGGCGGCGACGGGGGTGCTGCCGGTGGCCCTGGGCCACGCCACGCGCCTGATTGAGTACCTGACCGAGGCTCGCAAGGGCTACCGGGCGCTGGTGCAACTGGGCAGCACCACCACCACCGACGATGCCGAGGGCGAGGTGCTGGAGCAGCGCCCCGTGCCCGCGCTGGACTCAGCGGCGCTGGAAGCGGTGCTGAGTCGTTTTCGGGGGGCTATTATGCAGGTGCCGCCCATGTACTCGGCGCTGCACCACCAGGGCAAACGGCTCTACGAACTGGCCCGCGAGGGCAAAACGGTGGAGTTGGAACCGAGACTCGTCACGATCTACAGTCTCCAGTTGGCAGTTGGCAGTTGGCAATCTCTACTCTCTTCGGGTTCAGTGTTGCCAGGTAATGAAGCGCAATCTGCAATCTGCAATCTGCAATCTGCAATCTGCATTGACGTGGAATGCAGCAAAGGTACCTACATCCGTTCGCTGGCGCGGGATATTGGGGTGGCGCTGGGCTTTGGCGCACACCTGGCAGCCCTGGAGCGCACCTTTGTCGGTGCGTTTCGAGTGGAGGAGTCCGTGACGCTGGCGGAACTGGAAACGAACCCCGCTCGACTCACGGAGCGCATGTTGCCGCCTGAGCTTGCCGTCGCCGACTGGCCCGCCGTGAGTCTGACGGAGGCGCAGTGGGGGCGGGTGCGCAACGGCTTGCCGCTACGCCTGCCTGCCCTGCCGGGCGAACAGGCCCGCGCCCACGGCCTCGACGGGCGGCTGGTGGCACTACTGCGGCGGGCGGGCGAGGAGTGGAAGCCGGAGAAGGTGTTTGTGAATTGAGAATTGAGCGTTGAGAATTAAGAATTGTAGCTGTGCGTGAAGTGAAATGTGAAACGTACTGCGTAATCCGGCCAACTGCCAACCCTACGACAAGCTCAGGGCAGGCTGCTAACTGCCAACTGTCATCTTGTCGTTCCGTCTCCGGTCTTTGGTCTCCGGTCTTCGGTCACTCGTAACTCGTAACTCGTAACTCGTAACTATGACACAGCGTTTGTATTTCACCGACTCATACCAGCGCCGCTTTCAGGGTCGGGTGGTGGAACAGGGCCAGTGGCAGGGCCAGCCCGCCGTTGCGCTGGATCAGAGTGCGTTTTACCCGGAGGGCGGCGGCCAACCGGCAGACCATGGCATGCTCGGCGGGGTGCCCGTGGTTGACGTGCAGCTGCGAGAGGGCCTGGTCTGGCATGTCTTGGGCCAGCCCGCCGAGCTGCCCGACGAGGTTGAGGGCGAGATTGACTGGGCGCGACGTTTTGACCACATGCAGCAGCACCTGGGCCAGCACCTGCTCACGGCGGCGTTTGTGGCCACGGCAAACCTGGCGACGGTCTCGTTTCACATGGGGGCGCAGCGGGTCACGATTGACCTGGACACGCCCACGCTGACGGCGGAACAGGTTCATGCAGCCGAAACGCTGGCGAATGAGATCATCTGGGAAGACCGCCCGGTGAGCGCCCGCTTTGTTTCGGCAGAAGAGCTGGCAACCTTGCCGCTGCGCAAGCCACCTACGGTTGATGGGCCGGTGCGGGTGGTCAGTGTGCCGGGGTTTGACTATTCGGCCTGTGGTGGCACCCACCCCCGCAGCACCGGCGGCGTGGGCCTGGTGGCAGTGACCGGCTGGACGCGGCAAAAGGGTGGCACGCGGGTAGAGTTCGTTTGCGGCGGGCGGGCATTGCATGAACAGCGGCGGCTCAGTGGCATCACCACAGCGGCTGCGGGGCTGCTCAGTGTGGGCAGCGATGAGCTGGTGGCGGCGCTGCAACGGCTGCAAGCGGCCAATGCGGCGATGTACCAGCAGCTTGAACGGCTCCAGGCGCAACTGCTGGCGGCTGAGGTCGAGCGCTTCTACACTAGCGCCTCTGCCATTGGCACCGCTCGTGTGGTGTGCCACCTGCTGGAGGCCGAGAACATGGCCACTGTGCGCAACCTGGCCCAGCAGATCGCCGAACGTCCCAGCGGGTTAGCCATTCTTGGGCTGGCCGATGGCGAGCGGGGCCAGCTCGTGATTGCCTGCCACCCCGACACCGGCCTCGATGCCCGCGTGCTGTTGCAGATGGGCCTGGCCACGGTGCAGGGGCGGGGCGGCGGCAGTGCCACCCTGGCCCAGGGCGGCGGCTTCCCCATCGGTGCGCTGCCGAGCGTGCTAGAAACCATGCTGGCGCTGGTGCGCGAGAAAATGACACGATGAACGACGAACGATGAGCGACGAACGATGTGTGAAGTGTATTGAGTTTACAGATCACGTATTACGCATTACGCATTACGCATTACGTTTACCTCCACCCGGTGCCAGGCGTTCATCAGGTAGCCCTTCTGGTTGAAGGGGACTCGTTCGGGCTGCTGGTTACCTGCCACATCAGTTGCCCGGGCGACCAGGGTGTGCTGGCCCGGCCCGGCCTGCCACTGCCACACAAATTGCCGCCATGCATGTGGCCCCAGGTTCTCAAGCAAATCAGCCT
>JALONX010000696.1 GCA_025454695.1 Chloroflexaceae bacterium | reverse complement strand
CGAGCCTGTTCGGCTACCGCCCGCGACACCGACTGCCGCACCCACCATGTGGCATAGGTCGAAAAACGGTTACCCCGCGAAACGTCAAACTTTTCCACCGCTCGCATCAGGCCAATATTGCCTTCTTGAATGAGATCGAGAAAGGAGAGGCCGCGCCCGATATATTTTTTGGCGATGCTCACCACGAGCCGCAGGTTGGCCGAAATCAGGTGGCGGCGGGCGGCCTCACCGCTGGCAACCTCCCGCTCCAGGGCCAGACGCTGCGGTAGTGTCAGGTTGCGGTCGTTTTGCAGGCGCTTTTCGGCGGCGTCGCCCCGCTCCATGCGTTGGGCGAGTTCCACCTCTTCTGCCGCTGTCAGCAGCTTCACCCGCCCGATCTCGTTAAGGTACGATTGCACCGAGTCGAGGGTTGGATCCTGTGACGTTTGCAGTCCGTTGAGCAGGTCGCCATCTTCGATTTCTTGTTCTTCAACGGTCATACTATTCTCACAACAGCGCAAAAGCGCAAAGAAATGATTTCACGTCGTTTTAAGCGTTGGTCTGCATGCTGCTCTTTGCGGCATGGTTTCCGCACCAGGAGTCATGACAGGGGCTAACATGCGTTAAAACGCAGATTCTGTGCCAGCAAGCCGCCCTTGACAGGACGATTTAGTGCTGGTTGTCCATATAAAAGGGTTTCAGCTAGCCGTCAGCCAACGCTGAGTTTGCACCGCCAGTGACTGTGCTATAATCGCGCCCGTGTTTCTACCACTGAGGATCGTGTGATACTAACCCTGCTGCTGGCACTGTTTGCCCTTCCACTGCTGCTCTACCTGCCGGGCTGGCTGGTGAGCCGGGCGCTGCCTGGTTTTGCCCCCGCCGATGCCCTGGAATGCCACTACGAACGGATTGTCATCAGCGCCCTTTGGAGCGGCTGGCTGACGCTGCTGCTGGCCACCTTTGGCGTCTTTTCGCTCACCCTTCAGCTTGGACTCACCCTGCTGCTCTGCGCTGCCCTCTGGCTCCTGCGCCGCCCCCCGCAGACGATCCGCGAAGGTCGCGAAGAACGCGAAGGTAGCATACAACACCAGTCAGGTAGCAGACAACGATTCTTCACTTTTTCTCAATTCTCAATTCTCAATTCTCAATTTCTGTTTCTCCTCGTTCTACTGCTGGCGCTGCTGCTGGTGAGTCGCCCGTTTGAAACGGTGCTCGGCGCACGAGATGCGGGTGTATATGCCAACACCGGCTTTGCTCTCGCCCGCACTGGCAGCATCTTCCAGCCCGATGCGCTGGTGGCCGACATGGGCCAGGCCGCCCTGTCGGATGATGGAACGGTGCGGGGGGCCGGGGAACAGGGGCTGACCAATTTCCTGGGGGTGCAGGAACGGGATCGCTACCTGGCGACGCGGCTGCGGGCGGCGGGCTTTTTTGTGAACGAGGGCGAGGCGGCCAGCGGGGTGGTGGTGCCCCAGTTTTTGCATCTCTTCCCGGCCTGGATTGGTTTGCTGACGGCGGTTGGCGGTTTGCCGTTTGGCCTGGTTGCGCCGGGGCTGCTGGGGCTGCTGGGCGCGTGGAGCGTGGGCATGCTGGGGCGGCGGCTGGTGGGGCCGACCGTGGGCTTGCTGGCGCTGCTCTTTCTGGCCCTCAACGGGGCGCAAATCTGGTTTTCGCGCTACTCCACCGCCGAAACCGCCGCCCAGTTCCTCACCTTCGCCGGACTCTACTTTTTTGCCAAATGGCAGCAACATCCGAGAACTGAGAACCGAGAACCGAGAACCAGCGCAGCTGTGGGAGCTGTGGGGGTTGTGGGAGCTGTAGATACAACCCGCCAACCCGCCAACCCGCCAACCCGCCAAAATCAATATGGCTCTTGGTTCTACCCGTTGCTGTGCGGCCTCGCCATCGGCCAGATTGCGCTGACCAGGATTGACTTCTTTCTGCTGCTGCCGGTGGTTCTGTTTCTGGGTTATAGCCTGATCACCCGGCGCTGGACGTGGGGCCACACCGCCGTGACTGTGGGCCTGGCGGCGATGCTGCTGCATGCGGCGTTGCACATTATTTTTGTGGCGCGGGCCTACTTCTTCGACACCGGCCACGACCGCTTTCAGGATTATGCCATTATCGCCAGCCTGGTGCTGCCGCTGCTCACGCCCGAGGTGCGGGCAGCCTATGAAGCGGCGCTAGCGGCTCGCCCCGGCAGAATCTGGCGCGAGTTGGCCCTGCTGGGCGGCGGCATGCTCGTGCTGCTGGCGCTGTGGCGCTGGCCCCAGCCCATCCGCTTTGTCGAACAACAGTTGCTGCACTGGCGGCGCACCCTGCTGGCGGCATCAGCCCTGGCGATTGTGTTGCTGGCCGGTTGGGCCTACCTGCTACGGCCCGAAATCATTGACAGTGACATGCTGTTGAACACGCGCGGTGGCTGGAATGACCCGCTGACCCGTGACCCGCAGCAGGTGCTGCGCGACGTAAACGATTGGCGCATGCCACCAGAAACCGCCCGCAATCAGGCCGGGGTGGTGATTCTGGGCGACGTGGAGTGGCAGGCCACCGTGGTGGACGAGGCCGCCACGGCGAAGCTGCGGGCCGAGTTGCAGGCGGCGCGGGGGCCGTGGCGCGGGCCGTTCAGCAACCAGAGCTTTAACTGGCTGCGCTTGCAGGGCTACGTGGGCGCACCCATCGCCCTGCCCCGGGTGACCTACGACAAGGAGGTAGAGTGGTGGCGCACCTACGCCGAAAATGTGCCGCCCGGCGTTACGCCGCCGCCGGGCATCCCGGTGACGGAGAAATACACCATTCCGCTGGCGAATATGGTGCGGGTAGGCTGGTATCTTTCGCCGCTGGGCGTGGTGCTGGGGGTGCTGGGCTTTGCCCTCTGGTGCTGGCGCGGCATGAACAGGGCTTCGTGGCTGCTGTTGCTGCTGGCCCTGGTGTCCAGCTTCTTCTGGATTCGCCAGACCTATGGCACCAGCGACCAGACCTACATCTACATTTTGCGCCGTTTTGTGCCAGTGGTCTACCCGGCTTTTAGCCTGGGCATGGCCTATGCGATTGTCGCCCTGGCTGGAGTCGGAAAGAACCAAGAACCCAGAACCAAGAACCGGGTAGGGATGAACCCTGTGTTCGCCCTCCGGCGGTTGCCTCTGGTTGTCGCTGGCGGACTCACACTGGTGCTGGCTGCGTTTTTCCTCTGGACGAATCGGCCCATCATGCGCCATGTGGAATATGCCGGGGCGGTACAGCAGCTTGATGCGGCGGCAGCCCGGTTCACGCCGGGGCGCGATGTGCTGCTGCTGCGGGGCGGCGGCCCCACCCACGGACAGTCCCGCGATGTGCCCGACCTGGTGGCCACGCCCCTGCGTTTCGCCTACGGCATTGATGCGTTGACGGTGAAAAGCAGCCAGCCGGGCCGCTACGCTGATGCGCTGGCAACGCTGGTGCGGCGCTGGCAAACTGAGGGCCGCACGGTCTACCTGGGGCTGAGTGCCAGCGGCGGCAGCTTCGTGCTGCCCGGCTTTGCCCTGGAGCCGACGGGCAGTATCACCCTGGATGTGCCCGAGTTTGAGCAGCTAGAGAACCAGAAGCCCCAGAATGTGGCCCGACTAGCGCTGCCCTTCTCCATCTACCGGCTGGTGCCCACCTCACCCGGTGAACTTGGTACCGCCACGCCGCCCCTCACGACAGCCTCGTTTGCGGCCCAACTCCAGGGCTTTTTCTTGCCCGAAACGGGCAAAGACGGCACGAACTACGCCTGGACTGATGGCCGGGCACTGCTGCGGCTGCCCTGGAATGGCAGTGAGTCGGCGCGAACGCTGGTGGTGCAAGCAGCCGGGGGCGCACGGCCCGAACGCCTCGGCCCGGCGCAACTATGCCTGGCGGCGCAACCAGAAACAGCCCCCTGGCCTCAGGCTGCCGCCCCGCCGACACCGCTGGGCTGCGTGACACTGCGCAACGAGATGGCGAGCTACCGTTT
>JALONX010000053.1 GCA_025454695.1 Chloroflexaceae bacterium | reverse complement strand
GCCCGCACCAGGTGCAGGCGGGCCGTGCGCAGTTCAGGCGTTTCGGCCTTCAGCACCGGGCACTGGTTATAGAAGCTGCTAAACTCGCGGGCCGTCGTGTAGCACCAATCGGCGATCACAAAGGGCGCGTAGCGTGACGCCGACTCACGCACCACCTCCGGCAGGCGGGCCAGATGTTTCAGCAGTTGGGTCTCAGCCGGGTGGTGCAGCGACGTTGCCACATAGGCCGGGATGGACGCCGACTCCCAGGTGACGCCGTCGGCCTCGGCGGTACGCAAAATGGAGCAGCAGCGCGCATGGGAATACTGAAGATAGGTGGCGCTGTTGCCTTCGCGGGCCAACATTTTCTCCCAGTCCAGCGTAATGTTGCGCTTCGGGTCTTGATACAGGTCGTTGTAGACCACCGCGCCAACCCCCACCGCCTCGGCCACAGCGGTCTTCTCGGCCTCGGGCAGCTCCGGGCTTTTGTCTTCCACCACCACCCGCGCCCGCGCCACCGCGTCGTTCAGCAGCGTTTCCAGGTAGACCATGTTGCCCCGCCGGGTGGAAAGCGGCTGGCCCTGGGTGTCGAAAATGGTGCCGAAGCTGATGTGGATCAGGTCAACATTCTGGGCATAGCCCATAGCCCGAATCACGGCGAAGAGCTGGCGCAGGTGCAGCGATTGCGGTTCACCAACGACATACAAAATCTGGGCCGGGTTGAACTCGCGCATGCGGAAGATAACCGTGGCCATGTCGCGGGTGATGTAGAGCGTGCCGCCGTCGTTGCGCTGGATGAGGAACTTTGGCAGGTCATCCAGACCTTTAATCACGCGCTCGCCATCCTCTTCCGCCACGTGGCCCACCACCACCGCGCCGTCATCCACCAGCGCCACGCCCTTGTCCAGCGCCTCGCGGATCACATCCATCAGCATCGGCTCGTAGAAGCTTTCGCCATAGGCGTGATCAAACTCCACGCCCAGCCGGTCGTAGTTGTGCTGGTTGGCCCGCAGCGTCATGTCCACGCACCACTGCCACAGTTCGCGGGCCTGGGGGTCGCCCTGCTCCAGCCGCAGCGACCAGCGGCGGGCCTCGTCGGCCAGGCTCTGGTCTTCTTTAGCGGCGTTGGCATAGCGCGAATACATGGCTTCCAGTTCGGCCAGCACCCCTTCGCCTTCGCCCTCCGGCTTGCCCTCGCGCATAATCGCGGCGATGACCATGCCAAACTGGGTGCCCCAGTCGCCCAGGTGGTTGTCGCCAATCACCCGGTAGCCCATGGCCCGAAAGATATTCACAATTGCCTGACCGATGATGGTGCTGCGGATGTGACCGACATGCATGCGCTTGGCCACGTTGGGGGCCGAATAGTCTACCACGACCGTTTTGCCGCCGCCGAGGTCATCGTGGCCGTAGCGGTCGCCGTGCTGGGCAATTTCGGCCAGCACCTCGGCAGCCAGGCGCTGCGGCTGAAGGCTAAAGTTCAAAAACGGCCCGGCGGCATTCACCCCACCGATCAGCGAGTCCACACTGGGGGAAATGGCGGCGGCCAGTTGCTGGGCCAGTTGGGGCGGCGGCAGCGCCAGCTCCTTCGCCGCCCGAAAGGCGGGAAAGGCCAGGTCGGCGGGAATATTGGGCTTCGGTGTCACCGTTTCAATCAGAACGGCAGGGACTTTGCCGGTGCCTGCAATCGCGGCTTTCACCTCGGCAGTAAAGCGGTCAAGAGCGTATTCCATCGCGGTCTCCACAAAGCTTCAGTTTGTCTCACTGCCCTGTAGTATAGCAGATTCGTCATGCGTAATACATAATGCGTAAGACTGAGCGCGAGGCGTGGGGCGTGAAGCGTGAGACGTGAAACGTGAAACGTGAAACGTGATTTATCAGTTTATAGATGCTCCATGGGCGCAGCACGCAGCACGCAGCACGCAGTACGCAGTACGCAGTACGCAGTACGTAGTACGCAGTACGCAAATGCATAGTATACGTTGTTTCTACATTTATATAAATATTGTCAACAGGATTTAATCATTTATCGTTGCAATCGCCCGGACGCTATGGTAGCATTCGCAGTAGCCACTACGGAAGTGAGATTCGCCCAGACGTGGGGGAAACCAGGCTGTTGCCCACTCGCGTGTAGCTTCGTTTTTTCAGCAGTTTGCAGCTCTGTTGGTAGCAGGTCGCGCCAGCACTGTGCTGCGGCATGCTACAATCTGCATTCAACCAATCAGCAGTCTACACTATGGGCGTGTTTCTGAAGAGCCGTTTATTCATCTTCCGTTCCAGCATTCGTCGCAAGATTTTGCTGCTGGCGCTAGGACTGGCCCTGCCGCCACTGCTGCTGGTGGGCTGGCTTGGCTTCAACAGCCTCGACCAGGCCCGCGACACCGCCACCGAGATTGGCGCCAACGCCCTGCGCGACCAGGCCGAAGCCAATCTGCTGCGGCGTGCCCAGGACAAGGCCCAGCTCTACGATACGGCCCTCCAGGCCATTCAGCAGGAAGTTGAAAGCATTGCCTCCTATAGCCAGACCACGCTCGACCGTGCTGAACAGAACAACCTGGCGGGCAATGTGTGGGTTTCGCCCAACGGCCCCAGCCCAGCCACCCTCCGCGCCCACCCCACGGCAGTGCGCCAGGCTCGCCACCTCATCCCGCTGTTGCAAGGGGCCGACCGCTTCAACCCGCTGGTAAACCTGGCCTATGTCGGCCTGGAAGACGGTGGTGTGATTGCGTTTAGCGATGACCAGGTTATTGCCACGCTGCTGCAACGCGACAGTTTCGACCCACGCAAACGCCCATGGTATACCGATGCGAAAGCCGCCGGACGTACCATCTGGACGGAAGCCTACATTGACGCCAACACGCTGCAACTCACCACCACATGCGCCACGCCCATCTACACCAGCGCGGGGCAGTTTATCGGCGTGGTTGGCCTCGATCTGCTGCTGACCACCATTCAACAAGACTTGCTGAATGTTGACGTTGGCCCCGGTGGCTACGCCTTTCTGGTGAATGCAGCCGGAAATGTGCTGACCGAGCCACAGCTGCGGGCCGACAATTCGCCCTGGGACAAGCCCTTTCGCAGCGAGAATCTCCTTGAGTCCGAAAGCGAGGAGCTGCGGCAGGTGGCGCAGCGCATGCTCAACCGCGAACAGGGCATGGCCAGGCTTACTTACGAAGGTGCGAGTGCCTACATCGCTTTCGCCCCCATTCAAACCGCTGGCTTGAGCGTGGCGCTGGTTATTCCTGCCGATGCGGTGGTGCAACCGGCAAATGCGGTAAGCGCGAGTATTCGCCAGCGCCAGGACGAACTACGCACCCAGCTGCTCACCGTGCTGGTGGTGTTAACCGCAGTAATTGTGGTGATGGGCTTCTGGCTAGCCCTCGACTTAACCCGCCCGCTCAAGGCGCTGCAACATGGTGCCCAGCAGGTGGCCAACGGTGCGCTCGACCAGCAGCTTCAGGCCAGCAGCCGCGACGAGATCGGCGAACTCGTCGATTCATTTAATGTGATGACGGCTTCGCTGCGGGAAAAAATTGCTGAACTAGAGCAGAACGCCCACCAGTTGGCCCAGCTCAACCAGGTGTCCAACGAACTGAAAATGACGTTGTCGTTGCCCCAACTTTTTGAACAAATTGTTCAGGCAGTCTGCAACAAATTTGGCTTTGAGCGAGCGGCGATTTACATGGTCGAACCCCAGCAGCGGGTGCTGCGGGTGGTGGCGGCCTCGTTCGGCAGCGGCAACGAGACTCAGTCGCAACACTTTTTGCGCGTTGCCAACGACGACCCGGTGCCGCTGAACAGCAATACGATTGAGGCCGACATTATTCGCAGCGGGCAGGCGGTGATTGTGACCGACCCCTGGAACCACCCCCGCGTCTTGCAGCGCAAGCACGAGGCTTCGGGCGGCCAGTCCTATGTGCAGGTGCCGATTTTCGGGCGCGAAAAGAAGGTCATTGGCCTGCTCGCCGCCGACTACCACCTGAGCCAGCGCCCGGTGACGAGCCAGGACGCCGCCCAGTTGCTGATGTTTGCTACCATGGTGGGCCTGACGATTGAAAATGTGCGCTTGTACGATGAGCTGGAGCAGCAGGTGGTGCAACGTACCCGCGAACTGCGGGCCGCTCTTGACCAGGCCCGCCAGGCTGACCAGCGCAAAAGCGACTTTCTCACGGCGATTTCCCACGAATTGCGCACGCCACTGAACGCCATTATCGGCTTTTCCAGCGTACTGGTGGATGGACTGGATGGGCAACTGACCGCCGCCCAACGGGAAGACGCCGAAAGCATTCACCGCAACGGGCGCTTTCTGCTCCACATGATTAACGAACTGCTCGACCTGGCCCGCATTGAAGCCGGGCACCTGAACCTGGAGCGTACAAAGCTGGATGTGACGGCTTTGATTGCCGACGTGGCCGACACCACCCAGGCCCTGTTGCGCGGGCGCGGCATTAAACTGCACACCGTGCTGGCCACGCCGCTGCCACCTGTGGTGGCCGATGCCGGGCGGGTGCGGCAGGTGTTGCTCAACCTGCTTTCCAACGCCGCCAAGTTCACCGAGCGGGGCAGCATCACCCTGCAGGCCAGCCTCAGCACCACACCCATGCGCCATGCGCTGGAGCCGTGCCTGCTGATCAGCATCACCGACACTGGGCTGGGCATTCCCGCCGAGTCGCTCACCCGCATCTTTGAGGAGTTTAGCCAGGTGCATGGCCAGCGCAGCCGGGTGCGCGGCACCGGGCTAGGTCTGTCCATCGCCCGCAGGCTGGTTGAGGCCCACGGCGGCTGCATCTGGGTCGAAAGTAAACTTGGCGCAGGCAGCACCTTCTCGTTTACGTTGCCGCTGCGACCCACAGCGGAACAAACGAACGAGCAACAGCCGCACGCAAACGGGCAACGGGAACCAGAACCTGCGCACCAGCAAAAGGCTCAGCAAACACACCCCATAAAGTTGTAATACAATCTCTAGTCGGCAAGCAGCAATCAGGCAAAGCAGCAGCACATGACGAACCAGACCAACATTCTCTACATTGAAGACAACCGCGACAACCAGCGCCTGGTGCAACGGGTGCTGGGCGCACGGGGCTACCATGTTCACATCGCCGAAGATGGCACCAGCGGTATCACGCTGGCTCAGGAGCTTCAGCCCGCCCTGGTGCTGGTAGACATTAACATTCCTGGACTCAATGGCTATGAAACCACCACCCGTTTGCGGAGCATGCCCCACCTGGCCCATGTGCCGATTGTTGCCATCACCGCCGACACCATGAGCAGTTCGCGCGACCGGGCGCTGGTGGCTGGCTGCGACGGCTACCTGCACAAGCCGATTGACGCCCGGCAACTGCCGATTCAAATCGCCGAGTTTCTGGGCGGGCGGCGTGAGGTTGTTTCTGCGCCGGAAGAAAAAGACTTGCTGCGGGCTTACAACCAGGAACTGGTGGAACGGCTCGAACGGCAGGTGCGCGACCTGAGCGCTGCCAACGCTGAACTAGCCGAGCTTGACCGACTCAAAGGCCAGTTTCTCTCCACCCTTTCGCATGAATTGCGCACCCCGCTGACCGCGCTGCTGGGCTACCTGGAACTCTTCGAGAACGGGGCATTGGGGGCGGTGCAGCCTCAGCAGGCCGAGGCGCTCGCGGTGATGCGGCGCAGTTCGCTGGTGCTGAGCCAGCAACTGAACAACCTGCTCTATTTTCAGGAGCTACGGTCACACCAGCTCATGCGCCGTTCCATCAACATGCACGAGACGCTGCAACCTCTGCTGGCCGAGATGCGCCACCGGGCCACCCAGGCTCGCCTGCTGCTGCATGTGCGCCTGGGCCAGATGGCTCCGCTGCATGCCGACCCACGGGCAATGGAACAGGCCGTGCGCGGCCTGCTCGACAATGCGATTAAATTCAGCGAGGCCGGGGGCCGCATCCAGTTCACTATGGCCGACACGCCCGCCGGGGCACTGCTGCGGGTGGAAGACACCGGCATCGGCATCCCAGAAGGAGCGCTGGAAAAAATCTTCCTGCCCTTCTACCAGGTGGACGACACGCTGGCCCGGCCCTACCCCGGCAGCGGCCTGGGGCTGGCAATTGTGCGCCACATCGTAGATGCCCACGGGGGCCAGATCAGTGTGCGGAGCGAGTTGGGGCGGGGCAGTGTGTTTACGGTGTTGTTGCCGCGCCAGGTAGGGTGAGACTAAAGACGATACGCAGATTGCAGCTATTCTACTTTGGTGGCGATCCACCATGTTGTACCGCCCAGATCCTGAAACCCACCGCGTTTATCTTCATCGTCCTTTTTAACAGGCTCCTGAACTGATCGGGCACCCAATTCAAGCGCACGCTGATAGGTTGCGTCTACGTCTGGAACATAGACATGTACCGAGACCGGAAGCGGTGTCCAATCATCATTTCCATCTGCAAGCATCACAACGGTGTCATCAATCCGAATTTCTGCGTGCATAATGCGCCCATCAAGATGGTTAAACCGACGCAGTTCCACGGCACCAAAGACGTTGACGAGGAATTCAATTGTCCGACTGGCCTGTTCAACGATGAGATAAGGTGCGACCGAGGTGTATCCCTGGGGTTTGTAAAACGAGTTCATTACTACCTCCTGTTGGTTTGCCAAGTATGCACTCGCACGTCTCTTGCCCTCATTCCGTCCCATCTAACGGTCGGAGAGGGGATAGGATGAGGGTGATGGGAGACTAGAGAAAGAGTAGGAATTACCAGGCGATTATAGAACAAATGATCGGCGATGTCAACGGGGCAACGTTAGCGTTGTGGCGTATAATCTCCCCATGCCCGAAACTCCACAACCCACATGGCGACGCTGGCTCCGCCCGCTGCTGGCGGGGGTGCTGGTGGTGATTCTTAACGTCGTTGCCTATCTGCTTATTCCGGTTGACCTGGCTCAGCGGCTGGGGGCCTTTGGCTACCTGGGGGCCTTTGCAGTGGCCGCCGTGGCCAATGCCACGGTGGTGGTGCCTGTGCCCTACTTTGGGGTGCTGGCAGTGCTGGGGGCGGCGCTGAACCCATGGGGCGTGGTGCTGGCGGCGGCGGCTGGCTCGGCCCTGGGCGAGTCGGTGGCCTTTTTTGTGGGGCGTAGCGGCAAAAGTGCCGCCGCAGAAACCCGCTTCTATCGCTGGGTGCAGGGTCAGCTGCGCACCCGCTGGCGGGCGGGCCTGGTGCTGTTTCTGCTTTCGGCCCCGCCCAACCCGGCCTTCGATGTGGCCGGGCTGCTGGCCGGGGCGCTGGGCGTGCCGCTCTGGCTCTTTCTGCTGGCCGTCTTTCTAGGGCGCATCATCCGCATGGCGCTGGTCGTCTTTGGCGTCCCACTCTTCACGAGTTAAGGCATTGTTCACCGCGAAGGGCGCGGAGGGCGCAGAGACTTCAATACGTCACTCCCTTGGCGTCCTTGGCGTCCTCGGCGGTAAACGCCGAACTACCGGCGACTTTCCCACCACAGCAGCCCGATCAGGGCAACCTCGTTCAGTTTGTTGGCCCAGCCCACCCACCAGCCCTTGTCGCCAATTGCCAGCCAGATGATAATGGACAGGGCGGTGTAGCCGATAAAGGCCCAGCGCACCAGCTGCTTGCGCCCCACCAGCGCCGGTATTGGCAGGTAGAGGGCGGCCAGCAGCGTCAGATAACCCAACCCATTGAGGATAAAAATCAGGTCGGGGAACAGCAGTGACATGTGGGTCAAGGCCGTTCCAAAGGTCAACAACACAATTCCGGCACGGATGCTGCTTGCGCTGGTTGAAGAGACATTCATGGCTTTTGTATTCCTGTGATCCAGATGGGGCATGTGTTACGTATAATAAAGCAAGAAGCATAATTTCGTAAAACGTGAGGCGTGAAACGTGAAACGTGAAACGTACTGCGTACTGCGTGCTGCGTGCTGCACATTCGCGTTTCTTCGCGGCCCTTCGCGGATCGGCTCCGGTCAGCGGTCTCCCGTCTCCGGTCTGCCGTCAGGCACCCGTCAGTGATCATTCTAAAATCTAAAATCCAACATCCAAAATCGAACGACGAGCGCATGGCCGCCCTCGCCCGCATCAACCGGGATGACCTGGTGAAGGCCTGGGGCTTTGAACATGTGCAACCAGCCCGACCGCTGCTCGACCGGCTCTTTCGTCGCCCGGCTCGCCGTTTCGCCCGCCAGATGCTGGTTTTCGATGGGCTGGTGGGCGCGGCAGGCTTGCAGGCAGGTGGCGCATGGGCACTGGGCCAGTTTGCGGGCAACGTTGTGGTGCGTGGGCACGAGCACCTGCCCGCCAGCGGCCCGCTGCTGCTCGCCGCCAACCACCCCGGCCTTTACGACACGCTGGCCCTTTTCGCCGCCATTCCCCGCCCCGACCTGCGGGTAATCGCGGCGGATCGGCCCTTTCTGCGGGCGCTGCCCAACGTCTCACACCACCTCATCTCGTTGCAGGAAGATGCACCTGAGCGCATGGCCGTGGTGCGCAGCGCCACCCGCCACATGCGGGCTGGCGGCGCGGTGCTGACCTTTCCCGGCGGCCATATCGAGCCTGATCCTGCGGTGCTGCCCGGTGCCGTCGCCGCGCTCAGTGCATGGTCAAACAGCCTGGCCCTGTTTGCGCGCCTGGTGCCCGACGTGACGATAGTGCCTATCATTGTCAGCGGGGTTTTTTCGCCTGCGGCGCTGCACCACCCGCTCACCTGGCTGCGCCGCCGCCCGGAAGACCGGCACCTGCTGGCGGCCACGCTCCAGCTGCTGTTTCCCAACCTGCAACAGGGCACGCTGCGGGTGGACATTGGCCCGCCTCTTCGCCACGACCAGAGCAACCCTGAATCCATCAGCCAGCGGGTTGCCGCCAGCGCCCGCCAGCTGATCGAGCGCGTTAGCACCGGATAAAATTATGCTTGAACGGGCACCACGGCGTGCAATTGCCCCCTCGCCGCTCCTCTTCATCTTCATCGCCGTGTTTGTGGATCTGCTGGGCTACGGCATTGTGGTGCCGCTGCTGCCGTTGTTTGTGCAGGGCCAGGGCGGCGGGGCCACCACCGTTGGCGCGTTAGCGGCGCTCTACGCCCTGGCCCAGGCCGTGGGCGGGCCGCTGCTGGCGGGACTCTCCGACCGACTCGGGCGGCGTCCGGTGCTGCTCGTCTGCCTTTCCGGCACGGCCCTGGCCTACCTGCTGCTGGCTCTGGCCGACTCGCTCACCCTGGTGGCCCTGGCCATGCTGCTTGACGGTATGACGGGCGGCAACCTCAGCACGGCGCAGGCTTACATCGTCGACAGCACCGCCCCGGAAGAGCGGGCGCGAGGCTTCGGGCTGGTGGGCGCGGCCTTTGGCCTGGGCATGGTGGCCGGGCCAGCCCTGGGCGGGCTGCTCGCGCCCTATGGCCTGGCGGCCCCGGCAATGCTGGCCTGCGCCATTGCCAGTGCCAATGTGCTGTTTGGCCTGTTTGTGCTGCCCGAGTCGCTGCCGCCAGAACGGCGCACCCGCCCATCGCTGCTGGCGCTCAACCCGCTGAGCCAGCTGCTGGAGGCCTGGCGCACCCTGCCGCTGCGGGGCCTGCTGCTGGCGGTGCTGCTGCTCAACCTGGCCTTCGCCGGGCTGCAAAGCAATTTTCCGCTCTTCAGTGGTACACGCTTTGGCTGGGATGCCAGTGCCAACGCCTACTTCTTTGCCTTTGTGGGGCTGTGTGCGCTGCTCACCCAGGGGCTGCTGCTGGGCTGGCTACGCGACAGGTTTGGTGAGGCCCGGCTAGCCCTGGCTGGCCTGGGACTTATGGCGGTGAACTTGTTGCTGATGGCTCTGGTGCCCCAGGGCTGGATGCTCTACCCGGTGGTGGGCCTACTGGCCCTGGGCAGCAACCTGAGCATTCCCACCCTCACCAGCATCATCACCGCCCGGGTGCAAGCCGGGGCACATGGGCAACTGATGGGCAGCATGCAGACGGTGCTGAACCTGGCCCTGGTGGGCGGGCCGCTGCTGGCCGGCCTCTCCTTCGACCAGGTGGGCACCACCGCCCCCTACGCCCTCGGCGGCCTGCTGGCCGGGCTGGCGCTGCTCGCCGCGAAAAAGGCGATAGGAGATTAGGGATTGGAGATTGGCCGGGCAGAAACGCAGAAACACAGAGACGCAGAAACGCAGAGACGCAGGGCTTGCAGGCTACGCAGTACGAAGCCTTTCTCAACTCTCAGAGCCTGTCTGCAAAGGGTACTTTTTGGCTCTCGCAAAGCCGCAAAGATCGCGAAGGGCTAGCGCAAACACGTTCATCTGCACACCTTTGTGTGCTTTGCGCCTTTGCGAGAGGCTTTTCAGACAGCTTCTCAATTCTCAAATCTCAATTCCGCCGCTCGGCGGCGCATGGCGGGGTCGCCCGTGGCCTGGCGCAGGGCGGCAGCCAGGTTTTCGGCGCTGAGACGGCGGGCGGGGAGGGGCGGTGGACTAACGCCAAGAGCGGCGACGCGCTCGGCCCAGAAAAACTGGTCAATGCCTGAAGGCACGATGATGGAGGGCACGCCTGCCCGCAGGGCCGCCGCCGTTGTTCCGGCCCCGCCGTGGTGAACAACGGCAGCCATGTGCGGAAAGAGCCAGGCGTGGGGTACGTCGGTGGCGGGGAACGCGGAGGGCGGCAAGCTGCCGTGGCTGTGGGTGGAAACTCCCGCCAGCACTGCCCGCAGCCCTGTAGTGTGAAGTGCGTGCAGCACCAGAATCAGGTTGTTACCTTCCAGTCGCGTACCGGTGCTGCCAAAGCCGATGTAGACTGGCGGCCCAGCGGCGAGAAAAGCTTCCAGCGCTTCTGGTGGCTGCCAACCAGGCGGCGGATCGAGTTGCCAGAAGCCGCCCGGCACATGGTTGGTGGGCCAGTCAGTGGGGCGGGGCACCAGCAGCGGGCTAAAGCCGTAGCGAAAGGGATGGCCGCGCCGGTGGGCCAGGTGCAGCGGGGCGGCGTAGGCGGCGGGTGGCAGTGGCGGCAGGCCCAGTGAGTCTCTTCGCCAGCGGGCCAGCAGGCCGCGCCAGGGCAGCCACAAGCTGGCCTCCACCAGCCGGTGGCTCAGCCGATTGAAGCGGCGTGGCACGGGAAACGGAAACAGCGGACTCGCAAAATCTGCTGTGGGCCAGAGGGGCTGCAACAGGGCAATTTCACATGCAATGCCCAGCGCCTCGGCAATCTGCATGCCCCAGGTGGTCGGCAGCGTCACAACGAGCTGGTCAGACTCGCTGGCGGCGGCGGTGGCACTGGCCAGCATGCGGGCAACCACAGGCCGCACCTGGCGCAGGTAGCGCAGGGTAGCCCGCCCGCCCCGCCATAGCCCCCCGCTGAGGCTGAGTGCGCCATCGTGCAGCAGGTCGCTGGGGTTGCCATGCAGCGGCGCAAAGCCCAGACCATAGGCGGAAACCAGGGGCCGGAACGACTCGTGGGTGACGAGCCGCACATGGTGCCCCGCCGCTTGAAGCGCCAGGCCATAGGCAAGCAGCGGTTGCACATCGCCCCTGGTGCCGCTGGTGAGTATAGAGATAAGAGACATTGATGATTGACGATTGACGATTGACGATTATCACAGACCGAAGACCGGAGACCGGAGACCGGAGACCGGGGACAAGATGACAGGGTGACCCTTCGACAAGCCCTTCGATACACTCAGGGGGGCCTCAGGGCAGGCAAGGTGACAGGGTGATCGATGGAGCAGCCTTCAGCCTTTGAATACGTTTCGCGTTTCACGCAGTACGCAGCACAACACAGTACAATGTTTTTACAAGCTGGTATTCTTGCGCGACGGCGCAATAGTTTAGGAGTTGGAGCGATGTCGGCGATAGATTGTGTGGCGATGGCGACGTTGCCTACCCGCTACGGTGAGTTTACCATGTATGTGTACGAAGGACGTGATGGCAGTGAGCATGTGGCGCTCACAGTGGGCGACCTGGGCGGGCTTGCGCCGGTGCTGGTGCGGCTCCATTCAGAATGCCTCACTGGCGATATTTTTGGCTCGGCCCGCTGCGACTGTGGCGAGCAGCTTGACGCCAGTTTGAAGCTGATTCAGCAGGCCGGGCGCGGTGTGCTGATTTACCTGCGGGGCCACGAGGGACGCGGGATTGGCCTGGTGAACAAGCTGCGGGCCTACGGGCTGCAAGACCAGGGGCTGGACACAGTGGAGGCAAACCGCGCCCTGGGCCTGCCCGACGACGCCCGCGACTACGCTGATGCCGCCGACATTCTGGGCGAACTGGGCGTGCGCCAGGTGCTGCTGCTCACCAACAACCCCACCAAAATCACCGACCTGGAGGCCCATGGCATTGCCGTAGTGGATCGAGTGCCGCTCAACATCACACCCAACCCCCGTAATGCCCACTACATTCGCACCAAGCAGGAGCGCATGGGTCACTTTCGCCCGATCGAATATGCGGTTGCTCAGGATTGAGCGGGGAAGGATGCGTGGTGAACGTAGTGCGGACTTTAGTCCATGGCAAATGTTTTTACGCTACAACGCGGACTAATGGAGTTTTACTTTTTAATTCGGACACGCGGTGCCGCCCTGTCCACCGAATGAATTCGGCGTCTGGAAGCCGCAAACACGCTGAAGCGTGTTGTTACGATGGTTGTCTGGATTATGTTGTAAAGACTCATAAGTCCGCACTACGAGTCTACGTTCTCAATTCTCAATGCTCAATGCTCAGCTCCTTCAACACCCCCGCAAACCCCGCCACTGCATCATCCCATGTGGGCAGGCTGGCGGCGCGGGCGCGGGCTGCGGCGCTGAGTCGCATCCGCAGCTCGGCGTCGGTCAGCAGGCGGCTGAGGGCGGCGGCGAGGGCTGTGTCGTCGTCGGGGGGGACGAGCAGGCCCGCCCCGCCCACCAGCTCCGGCACCGGCCCCACGTCACAGGCCAGCACCGGCAGGCCGTGGCGTAGCGCCTCGGCGTAGACGATGCCGTAGCCCTCGTAGCGGGAAGGAAGTGCAAACAAGCTGGCCCGGCGGTAGGCCGCTGTCAGGGCCGCGTCGCTCACCGGGCCATGCACCAGCACGGGCGCGGCGGGGTGGGCGGCGGCAAGGGCGGCCCGCACCTCGGCAGCATAGGCAGCATCGGCGTCGGCCTCACCGATCAACTCCAGTAGCGCCCCAGGCCGAGGCTGGCCGCCCCAGGCCCGCACCAGCGAGGCAATGCCCTTGCGGGGAATCCACTGCGCAACACAGAGGATGTTTGCCACGGAGGGCACGGAAGGCATAGAGGTTTCCGTTTTCTTCTCGGCGCTCTCGGCGTCCTCCGCGATGAAAACTCCGGCTCCGTCGCAGCCGCCCGACACAACCCGGATGCGCTCTGGCGGCACGCCCCGTTGCTCAAGCAGGTGCTGGCCGTGGCGACTCACGGCGATCAGCCGGTCGGCCCGCAGCAGCGGCGCTTCCCGTTCTTGCTCGTCGGGGCTGTTGTTGGCGATGCTGGGCAGTTCATGCACCATGGCCACCAGCGGGCGCTGTGCCCGCCATGCATCAAGCCAGGGGGCGCAAACGGCCCGGGCCAGCGCATCTACCACCAGCACATCAAACGGACGCGGGTCAAACTGAATGCCGAAGCTGGCGGCTGCCGCCAGTTGCTGGGCCAGACTGGCCCCACTGGCAACCACCTCCGTCACCTGAATGCCATGGCTGGGCAACCCGGCAAACACGCGGGCGTGGTAGAGGTAGCCCCCGGTGAGCCGGGCGGTGTCACCAACAGTGATAAAGGCGATGTGCATGGCTTTGGTTTGCCACAGAGGACACAGAGGGCGCAGAGGTACAGTAGGTATTCACATCTTAATGGCTGCCTGAAACGTCTCTCGCAACGGCGCAAAGCCCACAAAGATGTGCAGATGAACGTGTTTGAGCCAGCCCTTTGCGGCGTTGCGAGCGCTAAAAAACATGACCTTTTCAGACAGCTTCTTGCAGGTACAACAGCGATCCAGGTTAACGCGAGGCGTCATCTGCACCGGCCAGCAGTTGCGCAACTGACAAGTCCCCATCGAGTTCTGGCCAGTGTAAGGAGCGCCCACCCATACCAATGTCGTAGTTGCCACGCTGTTCCGCAGAGGCTTCGTGGAGTTGTGGAAACCAGATAATGGGCACACTGAGAATACGCCCGTCAGTCAACGTTACATGCATCAAGGCATCATCGAAACTGATTGCTTTTGCTAGCGCCGTTGGCATAGTTCATTCTCGCATTGTAGCTTCTATCGTACTGCATCTCACACCACATCGCAACCACGTCTGCCATAGCTTCAGGGTCAT
>JALONX010000052.1 GCA_025454695.1 Chloroflexaceae bacterium | reverse complement strand
CTTAGCACACGGCCCGTCAGCAAGAGCGGCAACTGTCGAGTTAAAAAGCCCTGGAGTGCCGTTTGTGCGCCCGGATTGCGGTTAATGTCATCATTTAGCCATCCCAGCGGGGTCAAATTTGGGTGTATCTGGTAGAGGTAGAGCAGCGGCCCTAACCAGATGAGCAACGGTGGAACCACCAACGCCAGGTAGCACCAGCGTGGCAACCGCAGCAGCCGCTGCCACGCGAGTAACCCGAAGATGCCGCCAGCCAGCACAAAACTGAGGGCCAGCAGGTTTGACCAGAGCGCAAGCGCAGCTGCAATCCCTGTCAATGTTGCTAGCAGTAACTTTTGGATAGTTGTCCCATCGCCCCAGAGCAGCCGTACCCCTCCCCACAGCATCAGCGTGCCGAAGGCCAGCATCTCCAGGTAGCCCGGCTGAGGCTTCAGGCTCCAGAACAGCACCGGGTGGGATGGTACCGCCCACCAGGCGGCAGCCGCCAGCCCACCCCAGACACCAAACAAATCACGCCCCAGGCCATACAGCGCCAGCGTGAGCAGGGCTGATAGCAACAGCGGCACCAGTGCCAGCGTTTCAGACGACGTACCGAACAGGGCAAGCAGCGGAGCTGCTAGATAGGCTGAGACCGTGCCAGTGCGGCCATCGTAGTAGAGCGGCGTATCACCGTGCAGAATGTTGAGGGCAAACACGCCCGTCAGATAGTCATCGCTGTTCCAAAAGCGAGTCATATCGGCCATATATAACAAACGGCTTCCAGTTGCCACACTAACGAGGCACATTGCCACCAGGGTTATTCGTCTATCCCAACGAACAACTGTGAGCGACTGCGGTGCGTCTGACACCCGCGGCACGGTTTGCAATAGTCGGTTTACAACCAATAAAGCCGTTACGCCATACAATAAGACGTGCATCTGTGCGACGCCATCGGTGTTGTAGATACTTGCGCCAAGCCAGAGTACCAGCGCAGGCATCCAAAGCCCGGCAATAAGCATGTACTCCAACAGCCGCTGGTGAGAAGACAGCAGAGTTACGACGATTGCAAGTTGAGCCAGCAACAGCAGCGCTGTAACAAGCCACCAGGGCCAGCCACCTGCTAGGGGCACAACTTGCACCCCACTAAATACCACACCTAGCACTCGCGGGTCATTTGGAGCCTGGAAGGGCGGAACCTGAAAGGAAATCTGTATAGGGTTCAGGTCAGTTTTACCCTGCACAAGCAGACGGTAGACACGGGGCTGTTGGGCGACTTCAATAGCCAACTGGGAAGAGCCGAGCTGAAACGTTACTGGAACAGCTTCGCCACGACCACTCTGGAGCCGAAGAAGTAGCCTGTTGGTACCTGTGGTGGAAGCTGGTATCGTCAGTTCTGCTTCAGCGCTACTCCAACGGAACGGCTGACCATTACTCTGTTCATAATCATGAAAACCTTGTCGCCAGAATTCGTTATTTGAAAACGACAAATCACTAGCAGCGGGTTGACTCCATCCAACCCACACGAGGCATACTAGCGCCACCAGCCAGGGGAACAGGAAAAAGAGCCGTTGTGTCAACCTGTCGTGTCGCACCACCGTACCAACCCTGCCTGCCATCAGCGTTCCTCATCCTCCACCAGAGGCTGCCCCTGCACCTGCCGCAGTTGCTGCTCCAGCAGCCGCACCTGCCGTTCCAGGCGGCGCTGTTCGCGCAGGCTCCGTTCCAGGGCGGGCAGCACCGAGTCGAGCAGGGCCTGGTTGAAGCGTTCCTGCTGGGCCAGAATAGGATCGAGGTAGGGTTCCCGCAGGTGCGAGGTGAGGTTGCGCCGCAGCCAGGCCACCGCCTTGCCCACCAGCGGCAGGGCCGATTGCACCTGATAATCGGGGCGAGAAACGCGGGCGGCGTCGCGCAGCGTGCCCACCTGGGCCGCACTGAGTCCGTGGGTCAGGTCGGCCTCGGCCCGGCGCACCACCTGGGTCAACTGGTCGTCGAAGCGGGGCCGGGCGAAGTCGAGCGCCCGCCGCACACCCCGCTGGGCCAGCTGCGTTGCCAGCGTGCGGGGTTTCGTGAAACGGTCGAGCGCCTCATCCAGCCGGTTCATCACCGCCGTCCAGTTGTACTGTTCGGCCACGTAGCGCCGCCCGGCCTGGCCCCGTTCCGCCCGCATGGTGGGGTTGGCCAGGGCCTCGTCCAGCGCGGCCCGGAAATCTTCGTAGGAGCGGAAACACCAGCCGCCGCTGCTCCGTTCCACATGCTCGCTGGTCACGGCGCAATCGCCATGCACCAGTGCAGGCGTGCCCTGCAACCAGGCCTCCATCATCACAATGCTAAAACTTTCGTGCAGCGAGGGCTGACAGAGGACGGCGGCGGAAGCGTAGGCGTCCCGCAGCTCCTCCTCGCTGAGAAAGCCCAGCGTCACCACGTCGGGCCGAAGCGGCGGCGTCACATCGCCTCGGTCGGTGGTGAAGGCCAGGGTGAGCGGGCCGGGCCGTTCGGTTTTGTAGCGGGTAAAATAGTCAATCAGCAGATGGACATTTTTGCCCGACTCCAGTCGCCCGCTGTAGAGCAGCAGCTCCGGCGGCAGCTGGCGGGCGGCGCGGAAACGGGCGGCGTCGCCCGGTGGCCCGTCGGTCTCGAAGCCGTAGCCCACCACCGCCGTCCATGGGTTCACCAGGCCCAACTGCTCCACAGTGAAGCGACGCTCGGCTTCAGCATTAAAAAGAATGCCCTGCACGCTTTCCAGCAACTCGCGGTAAATCGTCCAGTGGGCGTAAGGTTCATCATGCAGACAGGGCAGCAGCAGCGCCTTGTCGGCCACGGTTTGCGCGCCCCAGTAGGTTGTGCCAAAAATGTAGGGCGCAAAAATGAAGCAGGCAAACTCGTGCTGGCGGTCGCGCAGTTGCTGGTAGAGCGGCGTGCTGTTGGCCGCCTGGCGCACAAAGGCGATCTGCTCGCTGTAGGGCACCGGCTGCCAGGCGTCGGCCTTCATGCTGGTGCGGCGCAGCTGCCCCAGGTCAACCGGGTCGAGCGGGAAACGCTGCACCGGCACGCCGTTGACCAGGCTCGGGCCGGGCTGGTAGTGGTCTTTCCACTCGTGCAGGTTCAGCACACAGGTGGCGAACACCTCCACCGGGCGACCACGGGCGTGCAGCTGTTCGGCCAGCGCCCGCACCAGCCGCTCGGCCCCGCCCACCACCTCAACCCCATAGCGGGGCACCACAAAACCGATTTTTTGCCCAGTGTTCATTGATGAATGAGAGAACCAAGAACCAAGAATCAAGAACCGCCTGCGTACTTCCGGTCAATCCAAAATCTAAAATCCAAAATCCAAAATTTGTTTCACCTTCGCCGCCAGGTCTGCCGGGTTCATCGGCTCAAAAGTCAGGCCGCCTGCGCCGATAGTTTCGGGCAGGGCAGTGGCGTTGGCCCCAACCGCTGGAATGCCGCAGGCCATCGCTTCTAGCACGGGAATGCAAAATCCTTCATGCACGCTGGCGGTGACAAACACGCTAGCCAGGCGATAATGGTCGGCCAGTTCCTCGTCGGGTACCTGCCCGGCGAAAATCACCGCCTCGGCCAGGCCAAGCTCATCGGCCAGAGCCTGAATCTGGGCCGCGTTCTGGCGGTAGGGCTGGCCAATATTATCGCCGACAATCAGCAACACCGCGTCGGGTACCCGCTCCCGCAGCAGGGCCAGGGCACGCACCAGGTCATCCACCCGCTTGTTGCTGGCAATGCGGCCCACATACAGCAGCAGCGGCTGCTCGGGCCGCAAGCCGTAGCGGCGCAACAGGTCGGGCTTGCGGGAACCAGGGCCAAAGCGTTCCAGCGGCACCACATAGCCCATCTGGTAGACTCGCTCCGGTGCAATCAGCCCGGTGTGCAGCAGTTCATCGCGGGTAAAGCCGCTGTGGGCCACCGCATAATCGGCGAAGCGCACCAGTTCCAGGCGGCGTTGGCCCTCCTCCAGGTATTCGCGCCCGGCCCCGCTCCAAAGGCTCGGCGGCGTCACGCCATGGTAATCGAACACCGTCACGCCGTGGCCCACCAGCCGAATCGCCTCCACCAGACCATAGTAGGTCGAATAGTGAAAGAAGTAGAGATCGGCGCTGTGGAAGTGCTCCACAGCTCGGCGGGTGAGGGCGCTCTTCGCCCCGTCGCGCAGCTCCTCAAGCTCCACCTGCACGATATGCTGGCGAATCTCGGGCGGGAGCAGCGAATTGGTGTGTTCCACCAGCAATACCACCTGGTAGCCCCGCTCCTGCAAGTAGCGCATCTGGTTCAGCAGGTGGTTGCCCACGGCATCGTTACTGGCACAGTTGCCGTTCACAATCACGGCCCTGGGGGCGCTGCGGTTGCTGGCCGCCACTGTCACCGGCAGACTCAACCCCGGCGCACCAGCCACCGAGAACCATGTCACATCTTCCTCCACCATGTCCAGCATGAGCTGAAAGTTGCCGGGGCGGGGCGGCGGCTCGATCTGCATGTCAAGCTCAACCTCCTCGCCCGGTTGCAACGCAGCAGGCAGCCGCGAGCGCACGCCCTCAAAATCCACCGGCTGGCCATGGCGGTCGAGCCAGTGGTAGGCCAGGTTGATGGGCCGGGAGCCGCCGTTGGGCCAGGGGGCCGTGCCGGTGTTGCGCACCGCCACCCGCAGCAGCAGCGGCGCATCATCGCTGGCGGGCGGCACCTCACCCAGCAGCCGGTAGCTCGCGCCAAGGCGCTCTTGATTTTGGATTTTGGATCCTTCGACTTTGCTCAGGACAGTTTTTGGATTTTGGGTTACCACAGATGTCGATTTTGGATTTTGAATTTTAGATTTTGGATTGAAGAGGACGAATTACGCATTACGCATTACGTTTCATGTCTGTCTTCTTCGCGTTCCTTCGCGTCCTTCGCGGATCACCTGCTTATAAAACTCTGCCCCGGTCAAAGGCGACCATGTCGCGGCGTAGCCCGGCGCAGAGCTGCCGCAGGCGGGCGGTTTCTCCATCGCGCAGCGGATGAAACTGGGCGCGGGCGGCGATCCACTCCTCGCGCTGCAACACGCCTTCCAGGTAGGCCCGTCGCAGCACTTCGGTTTCAGTCGAGTTGGGCAGCGTCGCCAGCCGCATGCGCTCGGCAAGCAGAAAGTCATTCCACAGCCGCTCGCTGTCAAAGGTTTTCACCACAAAGCGCAGCCGGTTGCGGTTGGCCAGCGTGCTACGCCGCACCAGATTTGTAATCGAAGCCGACTCGGCGTGGCGTAACGTGGCTGTGGGCTGGTAGCGCACCGTGTAGCCCGCCCGCCGCAGCCGCCAGCAGAGATCAACCTCCTCATAGTACGCCGGGTTGTAACCTTCGTCAAACAGGCCCACCTCGGCCAGGGCGCTGAGCCGCAAGGCCAGGGCCGCCCCAGTCACAAACTCCAGCTCGCAGGGCTGGTCATACTGGCCCATATCGCGCTCGCCGTAGCCCCGGTGGGTGCTGCTGGCCCGCGCCCCATCAAGCACGCCGCCCGCATGTTGCAGCGTCACGCCATCGGGATAAAAGATTTTACAACCCACCGCCCCAATCCGCTCGTCCTCGCCAAACGGGGCCACCAGCTGCTCCACCCAATCCGGCGACACCAGCGTGTCCTGGTTGAGGAGGAGGACGAATTGAGAATTGAGAGGTGAGAATTGAGAGGGCTGAAGCGACAAGGGAAATGAAGGAAATGTTTTAGAAGATTGGTCGTCATTTCCCTTATTTCCCTCATTTCCCTGTGGCGATTGGTTCTTGGTTCTTGGTTCTTGGTTCTTCAAGAGCCGCCGCAAACCCACGTTCATCCCGCCGGAAAAGCCCAGGTTGCGCCCGTTGGCGATAACCTCCGCCTCGGGGTAGTGCTGCCGCACCAGCGCCAGCGACTCATCGTGGGAGCCGTTGTCCACCACCAGCAGCGCGGGCGGCCCGCCCAGCTGCGCCCGCAGCGCGGCCAGGCACCCCGCCAGGTGTTCAGCCCCATTCCAGGTTAAGAGAAGCACAGTTATCATAGGTGAGAACCGAGAACCGAGAACTGAGAACCGGACGACGTGAAACGTGATGCGTAATTTGTAGTGACAAGAACCGAGCCTGCCCTGCCGTTCGACACGCTGACGAACCGCGAAGCCCAAGGGAACCGGGAACCAGTCTCATCATGCACAATACGTAACCTTCAACCTGTATATTGTGAGCGATTACGCAGTCCGCAGCCCGCAGTCCGCAGTAATCCCTGCGTCTCTGTGCCTCTGCGCCTCTGCGTTTAATTGCCGCTGCGCTCGGCCAGCCGCTCGGCCAGCAGCGTGTCGGCGTCAGCCAACTCCGCTAGCCGCATAGTGGTGGCCTCGGCCAGGGCATTGGTGCGGTTCTCCAGGGCTGCCAGCTGGCCCGCCAGCATGTCGGCGGTGGCATAGCTTTCGCTGCGGCGCTGGTCGCCGCTTTCGGCCAGGGCCTGCAACGCCCGCAGCACGGCAGCGTTGTGCTGGTTTTGCTGTTCCAGCAGCGGTGCCAGCAGAGGCCGCACCAGTTGGTGGGCCAGCAGCTGCCGCAGCCGGTCGAGCAGGCCCAACGGCAGCGGTCGGGCGGGCAGCGGGCGCTCCTTCACATGGTGCGTCGCTGCCAGCGCCTCCAGCACCGCGTTGCGCCGCGCATCATTGGCCCGCGCCCGCTGGTCGCGCTCCGCCAGTTCGCGCACGGCAGCCGCCTCCGGTCTCCGGTCTCCCGTCTCCGCCCTGCCCTGAGCGAAGTCGAAGGGTCTCCCGTCTCCCGTCTCCCGTCTGCCGTCGGCGGCTTTGCGCGGCTCAGCACAAAACTTGATCAGCGGCCCGGCGACGTGCTGCCATGTAAACTGGGCCGCCAGGGCGTGGGCGTTGGCGGCGCAGCGGGCGCGGCGGGCCTCGTCATCAAGCAAGGTCAGCAGGGCCGCCGCCACACCTTCCACATCGCCCGGCTCCACCACCAGCCCCAGCTCGTGAGTCCGCACCAGCTCGGCGGCAGCATCGCCCGCGCTCACCAGGCTGGGCAGCCCCGCCCAGAGGTGATCGAGAAAACGCGAGCGCACCGCAGCATAGGCCGTTTCCAGGTGGTCGCGGTGCAGCGAAACCGCAATATCAGCTTCCAACAGCAGGTCGGCCCGCTCTTCATACGGCACCCAGCTTTCATAAAAAAGGACGTGCTGCTGCAAGGCAAGTTCGGTGGCTAGCTGGCGTGTCTGGTGGGGCATCTGCATCTGCTGGATGCTGCCAGGGTGTTGCCCGGCCAGCAACACGAGCCGCAACTCCGGGTGGCGGGGCACCACCAGCGGCAGCGCCCGCACCAGCGTCAGCGGGTCGAGCCAATCCCACAACCCGCCCGTCCAGAGCAGCACGCGGTCGCCTGCATGCACGCCGGGCAGCACGCCCCGCAGGGCCGCTTGGCGCTTCACGGGCGGCTCGGCTGGCAGGCCAAACGGCACCACGTCAATCAGCCCACGCAGCCGGGCGTCAGTGTCGGTTCGCTCCGGCGTAATCCGTCCCAGGGCCAGCAGCGCCCCAATGTACAGGTCACGCTGCCGCTCGGTGGCACAGATGATAAAGTCTGCCAGCCTTAGTTGCGCCGCCAGGTTGGCAATGTCGTGACGGTGCTGGTTGGCCCGCTGCTCCGGGGGCGCATGGCGAAACAGCTCCAGGTTCTCCAACATCGTCGGGTCGTAGAGATCAAGCGCGAGCGGCACCGCCAGGCGGCCCAGTTCGGGGTGGGCGGCCAGCACCATGGCATTGGCCAGCACCACATCAGCCTCGGCCAACCAGGGGGCCAGGCTGGCGGCCTCGCCCCAGGCAAAGTGCCCACAGCGCACCCGCCCCGACTCGCGGCTGATGGGCTGGGGCGCAACCAGAGCCACCGGCTGCTGGGCGGCCAGGGCGACCGCCAGTTCCCAATAGCGAATGCCCGGCCCGGCCATGTGCTGGCCTACCACATCGTGGCTGATGATAAGAACTCGTGGTTTGTTCATAGCCGGGCCAGTGTGTCCTCTCACATGTCACGCTGCGGCAGACATTATACGCCCCATACAAGTTCTCGCAAAGCCTGTCCTGAGCTTGTCGAAGGGGCGCAAAGCTCGCAAAGAGAAGCAGATGCATATATTATGTACAATTCCTTTGTGCCTTTGTGCCTTTGTGCCTTTGTGAGAGCCACAAAAGGTATGCGAAACGAAATCTGGCTCTTGTGGTACAATAGCGGCAAGACTGTCTACTGCACCCATAAACCATTAGGAGGCATAACGATGCGAAAGTTTATTGGCGCATCTACGTTTGTTTTAGGCGTGATTTTTGGTCTGGTCGGCGGCGCGGCCCTGCTGGCTTACGCCTACCAGGCTGCCGGGCTATATCCGCCGGACGATGCAACGATTAAGTTTATTGCCCGTGAACGGGGTTGGCTCCGCGATGACGTATAACGAGTAAGCGAGGAACGTATTGACGAGGGATGAATTGTTGTCTACGGCGATTTGTCCCTCGTCATTCGTTATTCGCCTCTGCACAAGGAGGTGCCTGTGGAAAAGCTCTGGCTCAACTCGTATGACAAAGGTGTGGCGCAAACCGTCACCTACCCGGAAGCTCCGCTCGACTCGCTGTTAACTGAAGCAACCCGCAAATATCCAAATAATACTGCTACCAATTTTGTTCTTAAGTATCTGTTCTATGGGCGCTACACCGTTGGAGGCAAGCTCAGCTACCGCAAGCTGAGCGAGCTGGTGGATCGCTTTGCCACGGCCCTTTATCAGCTTGGCGTGCGCAAAGGCGACCGCGTGGCGGTGATGCTGCCCAACTCGCCCCATTTTGTAATCAGCTTCTTCGCCGCCATGCGGCTGGGTGCGATTATTGTCAACAACAACCCCACCTACACCAGCCGCGAACTCAAGCACCAGCTGGAAGATAGCGGGGCCGAAACGATCATCCTGCTTAACCTCTTCTGGCCCCGGCTGCGCGAGGTGCAGGCCGAAACCCCGGTGAAGCGGGTGATTGTGGCCCATGTCTTCGACACGCTGCCCTTTCCCGCCAGCTTCCTGGTGCAAACCAGCCAGAAGAAAGAGAAAGAATGGGTGGACGTGCAGCCTGAGCACGACATCTTCTTCTTCCAACACTTGCTGGAAAAATATGGCCCCACCCCGCCCAAAGTCGAGGTCAAGGCCGACGATGTGGCACTCTTCCAGTACACCGGTGGCACCACTGGCCTGCCCAAAGCGGCTATGCTCACCCACCGCAACCTGATGGCGAACGTGGCCCAGGGCACTGGCTGGCTGCCCGACGCCAAGCCCGGCTACGAAAAGCTGATGGGCGCCATTCCCTTCTTCCACGTCTACGGCATGACGGCGGGCATGCTGTTTGCCGTCAAGCTCGGCGGCGAACTGGTGATTGTGCCCAACCCGCGCCCGATTGACAATGTGATGAACATTATTCAGAAGGAGCGCTGTACGCTCTTCCCTGGCGTGCCTGCCATGTACATCGGCATTGTCAACCACCCCAAAGTTGCCGAATACGACCTGAAGAGCGTGCGGGCCTGCATCAGCGGCTCGGCCCCACTGCCGATGGAAATCCAGGAACGCTTTGGCAAGCTCACCGGCGGGCGGCTGGTGGAAGGCTTCGGCATGACTGAGTCCTCGCCCGTGACCCATGTGAACCCGATCTACGGCACCCGCAAGCCGGGCAGCATCGGCATTCCGGTGGCCAACACCGAGGCCAAAGTGATCAACATGGAGACTGGCGAGGAAATTCCGCCCGGCAGCGAGGAGCCAGGCGAACTTTGTGTGCGCGGCCCCCAGGTAATGAAGGGCTACTGGAACAAGCCCGAAGACACCGCAGGCACAATTGACGCCGACGGCTGGCTCCACACTGGCGACATTGCCAAAGTGGACACCGACGGCTTCTTCTACATCGTTGACCGCAAAAAGGACATGATCAACGCCAGCGGCTTTAAGGTGCTGCCCCGCGATGTGGAGGAAGTGCTGTTTATGCACCCCAAGGTGCTGGAAGCGGTAGTTGCAGGCATCCCCAACCCCAGCCGTGGCGACGACACAGTGAAAGCCTTTATCGTGCTAAAAGAGGGCGTCACCGCCACGTCGGAAGAGATTCAGGAGTTCTGCAAGCTCCACATGGCACCCTACAAAGTGCCGCGCGACGTGGAATTCCGCAGCGAGCTGCCCAAGACACTGGTGGGCAAGGTGCTGCGGCGGGTGCTGGTGGAAGAGGAAAAGGCTAAACAGGCCGCCGCCCGTGCCGCCAAAAAGGAAAAGGCCGAAGCGCAACCAGCGTAGGAATTGAGCGTTGAGAATGGAGAATGGAGAATGAGGCTTCTGCTTCATTCTCCATTCTTATTTTATTCGTGTTTCTTGATTTATTGCTCTGTAAACTACTTTTTTTGGCATTCTTTGATTCAACACGCTTATTAGTCTGTAAAGGAAGTTCTCTTGCAATGCTTTGCCATGTCACCCCGACCGCAGGGAGGGGTCTTCACTGCATTGCAATGGTGATTCTTCACTCCGTTCGGAATGACAGAGCGGTCATTGTGAACAAACACACGTAATTGCCAGTGTACTTACGAGGCTTTACAAATTATCTCGGACATCCCTTGTGCAACACGCTTATGAGTTTTAAGAGATTAAACGGGTATATTTGCTAGCCGTAGCCCTCAAGGGCGCGGCTTGAAGCTGCGAAGCCCGCCTGCGCGGGCTATACCGGATTTAATTTTTAATCTTCATCAGCGTGTTTAAGGCTTTCAGACGCCGAATTCATTCGGTGGCTGAAGCAGAGCAAAAAGTCAGAAGAGTTGATTTGAATATTACTTACACATTTCGCGTTATACGCCACGCATTACGCATCAACCCTTTACGCATTACGAAGCACCCTCGTCCGCTTTCTCCATTCTCAACGCTCAATTCTCAATTCTTCCCATCACCTACCCGCACCACCACGGTTGGGCGGTCACCCGCGAGTACGTTTAGCAACAGGCTCACCAGCGAGATAACCAGGCCACCAAAAAAGGCGGCCCAGAAATCGGCCACATGAAACGCGATGCCCAGTTCGTTGGCCAGGGCCGAGGTGAGGCCCAGCAACAGGGCGTTGATCACCAGCCCAAACAGCCCCAGCGTGAGCAGCACCAGCGGGCAGGTGAGCAGCAGCAGCAGCGGGCGCAACAGGGCATTTAGCAGGCCAAACACCAGGGCTACCACGCCAATCTGCCAGCCAGGCCCGCTAAAATCAATCCCCGGCACAATCCAATCGGCGGCAAACAGCGCTAGCGAGCTGATCAGCCAGCGCAAGAGCAGTCGTTTTGGCTCAAATGGATTCGGTGGTTGCACCACCGGTATCTCGTTCATGGTTGCTCCCCTTGACACACAAACGTATGAAGTATGATGTATGGAGTATGAATGAGCAATGCAGAGCTACGCAGTATGCAGTACGTTCTACTCGTAACTCGTAACTCGTAACTCGTAACTCGATTCGCCCGTTCCACCCTCCTATGATACTATACTCGACGTTCATGCGCAGTGGGGGAGTTGCAGTGGTTCAGCAACTTAATGCCAATATCTGGCAACGTGTTGAAGCCAGCGCCCGTGCCGATGGCAAGGAGGCTTATTTCCGGCTGCATCGCCACCGCTTTGCCGCCATGCTTGCGCCACTTCGGGCCACGCCCGGCGCTGCCGTGTTGGAGGTCGGTGTCACACCAGGGCAGTTCACCGAGTTGCTGGTGGCCGCGGGCTACCGCGTAAGCGGGGTGGATTTGAACCCGGAGCCACGGCGGGCCACATGGGCGCGGCTGGGCGTGGAGGTGCGCAAGGCCAACCTGGAACGAGAGTCGTTGCCCTACGGCGACGGGCAATTCGACTGGGTGGTTTTTTCCGAGGTGATTGAGCACCTGGTCTACTCGCCGCTGCCGGTGCTGCGGGAATTTCGGCGGGTGCTGCGCCCCGGCGGCAAGCTGCTGATTAGCACGCCAAACGAGCTGTACGCCAAAAGCCGCCTGCGGGCCATGCTGCGCATGCTGCTCTGGCAAAGTCTTTCCACTAAAGCCGAGTTCCGCCACCAGATGCTGCTGGAAGGCGACGCCCGCTACACCACCCACAGCCGCACCTACACCATGGGCGAACTGGCCTGGCTGGTGCAGGAGGCGGGCTTCCGCGTGGTGCAGCGCCGCTACGAAGCGCCGTGGGAAAAGGTGGGCCTGGAGGCCGGGCGGGCGCAGACTCATCCGCTCCGCTTTGCGGCCAAAGCCGCCTTTGCCGCCCTCACCGCCGCCGTGCCGCCAACGCGATCTATGTTGCTCGTCGTCGGTCAAAGGGGTTAGGGGGTAAGGGTTAGGGGTTAACCGCACATCTTCCACAATTTCGCAACTCCACAACTCGACAACTCCACAGCTCCACAAACGTTCTAGCATATGACCAAAGAAACCACCTCCCGCCAGGCCAGCATCAGCCGGAAGACTGGCGAAACCGATATTAGCCTTTCGCTGACGATAGACGGCAGCGGACAAGCCGATGTGCAGACCGGCATTGGTTTTCTCGACCATATGCTGACGCTGTGGGCCAAACACGGCCTGTTCGACCTGACGGTACGGGCGACCGGCGACCTGCATGTGGACGAACACCACACCGCCGAAGATACATGCATCTGCCTGGGCATGGCACTGAACCAGGCCCTGGGCGAGCGGCGCGGCATTGTGCGCACGGCCCATAGCTACGTGCCCATGGACGAGGCTCTGGCGCTGGTAGCGGTTGACCTGGGCGGGCGGCCCTATTGTGTGGTGCAGGCCAGTTTTGTTACCCCGCGCCTGGGGCAACTCGGCACCGACCTGATTTTTCATCTGCTGGAAAGTATCGCCTTCCACGGGCGGCTGAACCTACATGCGCAGGTGCTGTACGGCAGCAACGACCATCATAAGGTTGAGGCTATCTTCAAAGCCCTGGGGCGTGCGCTGGATACTGCTACCCGCCTCGACCCGCGCCTGGCCGGGGCCGTGCCCAGCACCAAGGGCGTGTTGTGATAGCTGATAGCCGGACAGAAACGCAGAGGCGCAGAGTATGCAGGGAATGTAGGTTACGCAGTACGCCGCTGCTGCTTCAGCCTTTAGCCTTCAACCTTTAGCCTTCAGCCTTTCAAAACTCGTAACTTATAACTCATACTTTGTATCATGTCCCTTCTCCTCGCCATTGCACTCAGCTTCATCCCGGCGTTTTGCTACGCCTGCATCGTCTACTGGCTCGACCGTTTTGAGAAGGAGCCGAAACGCTTGCTGGGCGGCGTGTTTGTGTGGGGTGCGCTGGTAGCTACCATTGGGGCCATTTTCTGGAGCCTGCTGCTCGGTCTAGGCATTTATTTCATTACTGGTTCAGAAGGGGCGACCGATGTGGCCGGGGCAGTGCTGGTTGCACCGCTGGTGGAAGAGAGCCTGAAGGGCATGGCGATCATCATCGTCTTTCTGGCCTTCCGGCGCGAGTTCGACAATGTGCTGGACGGGATAGTGTATGGGGCAGTGGTGGGCCTGGGCTTTGCCGCCACCGAAAATGTCCTCTACCTGATGCAGGCCTATAGCGAGGGCGGCCTGGGCGACATGCTGGTGCTGTTTGTGATCCGCGTGATCCTGGGCGGCTGGGGCCACGCCGTTTACACCGCATTTATTGGCATGGGCCTGGCATACGCCCGCCTGAGCCGCAATCCCGCCGTGTATCTGCTGGCCCCTGTGGGCGGCTGGGTGATCGCGGTGTTTTTACATGCGCTGCACAATGGCATGGCCGTGTTTCTGGCCGAAAGCGCGGGCCTGGGCGGCTTCGTCGCTTTGCTGCTGGTAGACTGGACGGGCTGGGCGATTGCGCTTGGGGTTGTGGTCTGGGAGATTTTCCGCGAACGACACTGGATGGCAACCTACCTACGCGACGAAGTGCAGCGGGGCACGCTGAGTGAGTCGCACTATCGCACCGCGCACTCCATGCGGGCGCAGTTCGCCGCCCGCTGGAAGGCCAGCGGCCCGAACCGCCGCGCCACCCGCCGCTTCTACCAACTCTGCGCCGAACTCTCGCACAAGCTGCACCAGCAGCAGCGGCTCGGCGACGAAGGTGGCAACAGCCGCATCATCGAGAGCCTACGGGCGGAACTGGCCCGGCTTGCGCCGGTGGCGGTGGTGTAGTTGACAAGATGACAAGACGACAAGATGACAAGATGACCGTATTCATCGTTCATTGCTCATCGCCTGCCCTGAGCCTGTCGAAGGGTTCATC
>JALONX010000051.1 GCA_025454695.1 Chloroflexaceae bacterium | reverse complement strand
CAGTTTTGCGCCCACGGCGCGGAACAGGCCCAGCGCCTGCGCGTAACTGGCCAGCGCTGCCTCCCGCTCATCGCGGAACTGCTGCACGTCGCCAATCGCCTGCAGCACGTTGGCTTCGCCCACCCGGTCGCCTACTGCCCGGTACAGGCCCAGCGCCGCCTCGTAACTGGCCAGCGCCGCCGCTGTGTCTTTGCGGAACTGCTGCACGTCGCCAATCGCCTGCAGCACGTTGGCTTCGCCCAGTTTTGCGCCCACGGCGCGGAACAGGCCCAGCGCCTGCGCGTAACTGGCCAGCGCTGCCAGTTTTGCGCCCACGGCGCGGAACAGGCCCAGCGCCTGCGCGTAACTGGCCAGCGCTGCCTCCCGCTCATCGCGGAACTGCTGCACGTCGCCAATCGCTCGCAGCACGTTGGCTTCGCCATGCTTGTCCTCCTGCCGCTGGGCCGCTGGCAGGCTGGCCTGGAGCAGTGCTAGCCGTTCGTTGGCTGGCACCCGCAGCCGCACCAGATTATCGGCAGCGGTGGCTATGGCCAGCACCGCCTGGTCTGTTTCGGCTGTGCCTGCCCGCCCCAGCAGCATACGCCAGCAACCCAGCACATGGGCCTGCAGCGCATCGAACCGGGCCAGGCCCGCCAGCATGCGTTCGCCGCCTGCCAGCACTTCCGCTTCTGCTTGCTTAGCAACACCAGTGCAAAGCTCAGCATAGCGGCCTTCCACCAAGGCCCGTTCTTCCAGCCGGGCCAGGCCAAACAGCCGCACCAGGGCATGCAGTTGGAACTGTGCTTCGTCCCATTCCAGCAAGTTGGCTTCGTAGAGGCCATCAAGCAGGTCGGGCAGGTCGGCCCCTGCTGGCAGTTGCACCAGTGCCTCGGCCAGGGCGCGGCTGAAGGGGGCGGCAAATACCGCCAGTTGGCTTAGCAGGCGCTGTTCGTTGCCGTCCAGCAGCTTCCAGCTCAGGTGTAGCGAGGCGTCCACATCAATATCGGCGTTGTGGTCGCGCATGCGGCCCAGGCGTTGCCGCTCGTCCTCCAGCAGCGCCACCAGTTCCGCCACCGGGCGGGCTTTTGTTTTCTGCACCAGCCCGGCCACCACCCGCAGGGCCAGGGGCAGGCCGCCACAGCAGCGGGCCAGGGCCGGGGCGTGGCCGCCAATGCGGGGGCACAGCGCCAGCAGCAGCTGCTCGGCCTGGGCTGGCGGCAGGTCGGGCAGGTCAATCGCGGGCGTTCCGCCGGGCAGCTCAAAGCGTTCACGGCTAGTGACGAGCACAGCGCAGCCACCAGGGGGCAGCAGTGGCTTCAGCTGAGCGGCGTTGCGGGCGTCATCGGCCAGCAGCAGCACCAGTTGGCCCGCTGCCACCAGGCGGTGCAGTTCAGAACGGTAGAGTCCTTCCAGCTCGGGCTGGCTTTCGGGCAGTCTGGCCTCGCTGCCCAGCAAGGCCCGTAGCAGGCGTTGCAGCGCCAACAGCGGCGAAAGCGGGTCTTCCTGCGCCCCACGCAGGTCAACCATCAGCTGGATGGGGAAGCGGTTGCGCAACCCGGCGGCCAGCACCAGGGCCAGGGTCGTTTTGCCTTTGCCGCCCATGCCCCGCACCACGCATGTCACGCTGGTGTTGTCGGTCACTCGTTCAAGGGCGCTGGCCAGTTGCCGCAACTCGCCCTCGCGGCCCACAAAATCGTTTGGCGGGGCGGGCAGCTGGTGGTGGGCAGTGGCGGGGCGGCTTCCTAGGTCATTATAAATGTTGGTAATATTTTTGTTAACATCGCGGCCCGCAACATCACTGATCGTCGTGCCGTCAATCGTGTTGTTCTGGCCAAGGTTGACCAGTGGTGGGGATGGGATTTCATCTGGCATTGTGGTACCTACAGGGTAACTCATGGCACGTGCGCGGGCTACAGGCTCCTGCGCCGGGGCCGTGAACGGCCCGGCAAGTGGGACGAAGCCCGCCTGCGCGGGCTACACGCATCTCAGGAGGCCGCGCAGGCGGCCTTCGCCCCCAGTTGCCCGCCCATTCATGGGCCGGGCGCAGAGTGCCACCGCATGAATTCGGCGTCTGAATGCCGCAAACACGCTCAAGCGTGTTGCACCAGGGATGTCCGAGACAATGTGTAATGACTCAACCACAGGCCGTGCAGGCGGCCTTCGCCCCCGCTTGCCCGCCCATTCACGAGCTGGGCGCTCTAGTCATAAAACCTGTAACTATTGTAGCACGGCACGCAAGAGCCAGGATGAATATTCGCTCACGTTCGACAACCAGCCCTGAAAGGTGTACCATCGGAGGAGCGCTGAGTGATGCGCGCTGAGCGATGCACCGCCGTCGAGGCGGTTTCATCGGTTCGCCCACAATGCAACCGCCACGCACCGCCATGCCCGCCAACGACCATCGTGGTAGAGACGCAAGATCTTGCGTCTCTACGATGCACGGCACAATGAAGCGCATCGCCCATACGGCGATTTGCCCGATGCGGACAATGCCCATCATTGTAGAGACGCCCCGGCGGGGCGTCTCTACAGTGGGTGCAATGAACACCATGGTTCCCCGTCACGCAACCGCAATGCAGCCACCACCGTCGGGACGAACCGCCACGTTTCGCTCACACTAGATCGTGCCCTGTCATCTTGTCATCTGGTCATCTGGTCATTGCAAGGAGCCGCACTATGGACAACCAGCTACTCTCCCTCCTCGCCGCCCGCGCCGCCGGGGGCAGGCCGTTGCGGGTCGGGCTGATCGGCGCGGGCAAATTCGGCACCATGTTTCTGGCCCAGGCGCGGCGGGTGCCGGGGCTGCATGTGCTGGGCATCGCCGACATCAACCCGGCGCGGGCGCGGCTGGCCCTGGAACGGGCGGGCTGGCCCACCGAGCAGTACGCCGCCGCCGATTTCAGCGCCGCGCTGAAGCAGGGTAGCACATGCATCACCGATGATGCCACCGGGCTGATTGGGGCTGAGGGGCTGGAGGTGCTGGTGGAGGCGACCGGCGTGCCATCGGTGGGGGTGCGCCACGCCCTGCTGGCCTTTAGCCAGCGCCGCCATGTGGTGATGGTGAATGTGGAGGCCGATGTGCTAGTGGGGCCGTTGCTGGCCCGCCGCGCCGCCGAAGCCGGGGTGTGTTACAGCATGGCCTACGGCGACCAGCCCGCCCTCCTTGCCGAAATGGTGGAGTGGGCGCGGGCCAGTGGTTTTGCGGTGGTGTGCGCGGGCAAGGGCACCAAATATCTGCCGGTCTACCACAGCTCCACCCCGGAAACGGTCTGGAACTACTACGGCCTTTCGGCGGAGCAGGCCGCAGCGGGCGGCATGAACCCGCAGATGTTCAACAGCTTTCTCGACGGCACGAAGTCGGCGATTGAGATGGCCGCCGTTGCCAACGCCACGGGTCTGGCGGTGCAGCCCCACGGCCTCAGCTTCCCGCCATGTGGAGCCGACGACCTGCCCCACATCTGCCGCCCGCAGGCCGAGGGCGGCGTGCTGAGCCACAGCGGCACGGTGGAGGTGGTGAGCAGCCTGGAGCGAGACGGGCGACCCGTCCACCGGGAGCTGCGCTTCGGTGTGTTTGTGACCTTTGAAGCGCCCGACGACTATGTGCAGCGCTGTTTCGGTGAATATGGTTTACACACCGATTCAAGTGGGCGCTACAGTGCCCTCTACCGGCCCTACCATCTCATCGGCCTGGAGCTAAGCATCAGCGTGTTGCGGGTGGGGCTACGCGGCGAACCAACCGGCATGCCCACGGGCTTTCGGGGTGATGTAGTTGCGGTAGCCAAGCGCAACCTGAGCGCAGGCGAAACCCTGGACGGCGAAGGCGGCTACTGCGTCTACGGCAAGCTTATGCCCGCCGCCGACTCACTGCGGCTCGGCGGGCTGCCCATCGGCCTGGCCCACGCTGTCAAGCTTTTACAACCCGTCACCGCAGGCCAGGCCGTCACCTGGGGCGATGTGGCGCTGGACGCGAATGACCCGACGCTGCGGCTGCGGCGGGAGATGGAGGAGGTAATGCGTGATGCGTGATGCGTGAAACGTGAAACGTGCTGCGTAGTGCGTGCTGCGTGCTGCGTGCCCCAAAGTCCTGAGTGCTGAGTGCTGGGTATTCAAAGGCTGAAGGCTGAAGGCTGAGTGAAGACAGTGCTGAGTGAACACAGTGCTGAGTGAACACAGTGCTGCATACTGCCTGCTGCGTTTGCCCTGAGCGAACGCGACGGGTGCTGCGTGACGCACGAAACCCAGGTGCGTTGAAACCAACGTTGCTTTGTTCACCATGCACGCCAGGTCATTCCGACCGCAGGGAGGAATCTGCATGGCTGCGCATGGAAGACCCCTCCCTGCGGTCGGGGTGACAATGAGCTGCGGTGATTAACGTACTGCGTGCTGCGTAGTGCGTAACTCAGATCCTTCAGCCTTCAGCCTTCAGCCTTCATCATTGGCTCAGCCGGTCGCTGCCCACAATGACCACAATGTCGGCATCGCTGATGACACCCTCCGGTGGCGGCCCGACGACGCGCTCGGCCTGAAGCATGTCGGCCAGGCGCTGGCTGGTGCGGGGCTTGTTGTTGCGGTCGTAGACGGTGGTGCGCTGCACGTCGTTGCTGGGCGCGTCGCTGGCAATCAGGATGCGGAAACCGGCCTGCTCCAGTTCGCCGGTGATCTGCCCGGCCAGCCCGGCCCGCCCCGTGCCGTTCAGCACCTGCACCGTGGCCGCCTCGCTGGCTTCGCTTGGGCGGGTGTAAAACTCGTCTACCAGCGCCCGCACGCCCGCCTGATCCCAGACCAGGTTCGAGCCAATTTCCGTCACCGGCACCACCTCGGGCGTGAGACGCAACTGGTTGATCTCCGCCGGGTCGAAGGTCGCCGCCATAAACATCAACGCCAGCAGCACGTCGGGCCGAGCGATGGGAAAAGTTGTTACTACCGGCGGGTCGCCGCCGTCCTGGCCCTGCACGCTGCGCAGCAGCCCCGGCAGCGCCGCCAGCCGCCCCAGCCAGCCCCGCGAGCGAAGCTCCTCCACAATCGCCCGCATCACCTGCTGCTGGCGCTGGGCGCGGCCAAAGTCGCTGTCGCCGTGGCGCGTGCGGGCGTAGATCAGCGCCCGTTCGCCATTCATCAGCTGCGGGCCTGGCTCAAACTCCACCCGCATGGTGCGGAAGTCCTCAGTCGGGTACTCGTCGTCTACTATTCGTTGCGGCACATCAATCGTCACCCCGCCCAGTGCATCAATAATTCCGGCAAAGCCGTTGAAATTGATCTGAGCCACATAGTTCACCCGTGCGCCCCAGCCCCGGTTGTTCAACCCCAGAAACGACTCAACCGTCTGGGCAGCCTGCGACATGCCGCCCTGGCGTGGCGTGACACCCACGCCATACAGCTCCTCGGCCCGGTTGTAGCCCTGCGAATAGGCCACGTTGATTTTAGTCGTGCCTACGTCCAGCAAATCAACCTGGGTGTCGCGGGGAATGGAGAGCATGCTGCCCCAACCGCCTAGCGCATCGAGATGCAGCAGCATCAGCGTGTCGCTGCGCACGCCCTCCTGGGGGTTGTCGGCCCGCTCGTCTACCCCCACCAGCAGCAAGTTGAAGCCGCCCAGCAGCGGCGTGGTGAGCGGCGGGTTAGCTCGCACATCCGGCACCACAATCGCCTCCGCCAACGAGCTAACCTGCCAGTAGAACAGGCCAAACCCCAGCACGAGCAGCCCCAGCACCAGTAGCAGCGCCAGCCGTATGCGTTTCCAGATGGAGCGGCGGGGCCGGGCACGCCTGCCGCGCCCCGGCGAAGAGGGCGGCGTCTCCGGTGGCGGAGCATCGGGCGGGGCCGGTGGGCGTGAACCGCGCCGGTCGGGGCGGGGCATCACAATCGTGTCGCCGGTGTAGGGCGGGCCTGGCTGCTGGCGGTTGCGGTCATTCATCACATCGCTCCAGGTTCAGGGTATGCTATGTGCAGTATAGCATGGCAGGCATAATGCCGTAATGCGTAACTCGTGAAACGCGAAACGTGAAACGTGTTGCGTACTGCGCCTGCCCTGCCGTTCGACAGGCTCACGAACCGCGAAGGCGACGGGTGCTGTGTAACTCATGAAACGTGAGCCAGGCGATGGACGGCTGACAGCGGACGGTAAACTTCCAGTCATTCCCACATCCAACATCTAAAACTTCCGCGTGCTCCGCGTACTCCGCGGTAAAACTCCGGCGTTGCTCGCCCACAATCGCAGTATAATGTGCCCCATGGCACAAACAATGGTTTTCTGCATATCTCTGCATCCTCCGCGTGCTTCGCGGTGAATTTGAAGGAGTTGTTTATGGAACTTGGCATTACGGGCCTGGGACGGATGGGTGCTGGCATGGCCGAACGCTGGGTGCGGGGCGGGCATCGGGTGGTGGCACACAACCGCTCCCGTGGCCCGGTTGATGAACTGGCCACCAAAGGGGCCGACCCAGCCTACAGCATCGAGGAGTTGGTGAGCAAACTCGCCGCTCCCCGCGCTATCTGGATTATGCTGCCCGCTGGCGACGTGACCGAGCAGATGATCCAGCAACTCATCCCGCTGCTGCAACCAGGCGACACCATCATTGACGGGGGCAACACCAACTACAAAGATGACATTCGCCGTGCCGCCATGCTAAAAGAACACGGCCTGCACTACATGGATCAGGGCACCAGCGGCGGCGTCTGGGGCCTGGACAACGGCTACTGCATCATGGTCGGCGGCGAGCCGGAAGTGGTGGGGCGGCTGGAACCGGCCTTCAAAACCCTGGCCCCGCCCGATGGCTACGTCCACTGCGGGCCAGTCGGCAGCGGGCACTTCGTCAAAATGGTGCATAACGGCATTGAGTATGGCATGATGCAGGCCTATGCCGAGGGCTTTGAGATTATGCGGGCCAAGCAGGAGTTTGGCATTGACCTGCATGCGGTGGCCTCGGCCTGGCGTTACGGCAGCGTAGTGCGCTCCTGGCTGCTCGACCTGACGGTGGATGCCTTTGCCCGCGACCCCGACCTGGCCAGCATCAAGGGCTATGTGCAAGACAGTGGCGAGGGCCGCTGGACAATTCAGGAGGCGATTGACCTGGACGTGCCTGCGCCCGTGATCACCCTCTCGCTCTTCGAGCGCTTCCACTCCCGCCAGGACGAGTCGTTCGCCGCCAAAGTACTCGCCGCCATGCGGGCTGGTTTCGGTGGCCACGCCGTGAAGAAAGCCGAGTAAGAACCCAGAACCCAGAACCCAGAACCCAGAACCGCGTTCAGCATAGGCCCTCGGTTCTCGGTTCTCGGTTCCTGGTTCTCGCGGAGCATAAGATGACTGACACCGCCATTCTCGACAACCCACTGCGGGCCGGGTTGCGCCTGGGCCGTGCGCCCGAACCATGTACGATGGTGATTTTTGGGGCCACTGGCGACCTGACCAGCCGCAAGCTAGTGCCTGCCCTCTACAACTTGGCCCGCGAACACCGCCTGCCCGCTGGTTTCAGCGTGGTTGGCTTTGCCCGCCGCGACTGGAGCGACGACTATTTTCGGCAGGAACTGCTCGACGGCATTAACGCCAATTCCCGCAGCGGTGCCGCCGACCCGGCCCTGTGGGAGAGTTTCGCCCAGGGCATCAGCTACCACCGCTCCGATTTCACCAATCCCGAAGGTTATGCCAGCCTGGCCGAGCGCCTCAACCAGATTGACGAGCAGCGCGGCACTGGCGGCAACCGGGTGTTTTACCTGGCCACGCCGCCCGACTCGTACCACGACATCATCCAAAACCTGGGTACACACGGCCTGAACCATGCGCCCGGCAATGGCTGGACGCGCATTATTGTGGAAAAACCTTTTGGCCACGACCTGGAAAGCGCCCGTGCCCTCAACCAGCAGTTGCTCTCGGTGTTCAGCGAAGACCAGATTTACCGTATTGACCACTACCTGGGCAAAGAGACGGTGCAGAATATCCTGGTGTTTCGCTTTGGCAACGGTATTTTCGAGCCGATCTGGAGCCGCCGCTATGTTGACCATGTGCAGATCACGGTGGCTGAAAGCATTGGCGTGGAAGACCGGGGCGGCTACTACGACCACAGCGGCGCGACCCGCGACATGATCCAGAACCACCTGATGCAGCTGCTTTCGCTGGTGGCCATGGAGCCGCCGGTAGCCTACGACGCCAATGCCGTCCGCGACGAAAAGGTGAAGGTGATGCGGGCCATCCAGCCGATTGCGCCCGAACAGCTGGACAACTGCACCGTGCGCGGACAGTATACAGCAGGCAGCGTGGCGGGCAAGCCAGTGCAGGGATACCACAGCGAAAAGGGCGTGACCCCGGACTCGCACACGGAAACCTATGTGGCGCTGAAACTGGCGATTGAAAGCTGGCGCTGGGCCGGGGTGCCCTTCTACCTGCGCACGGGCAAATGCCTGCCCCGGCGGGTGAGCGAGATTGCCGTGCAGTTTAAGGCCGCCCCGCTGATGCTGTTTGCCAACGGCCCCACCAGCGATATTGAAGCCAATGCGCTATCAATCAAAATTCAGCCCGACGAAGGCATCACGCTGAAGTTCAATTCCAAAGTGCCCGGCCAGGCCAGCCAGATTCGCCCGGTGACGATGGATTTTCGCTATGGTACCTCGTTCGGCGTCGCTTCACCCGAAGCCTACGAACGGCTGCTGCTCGACTGCCTGGTGGGCGACGGCACACTCTTCACCCGCCGCGACGAGGTGGAAACCTCGTGGGCGCTGCTCACGCCGCTGTTACAAGCCTGGCAAGCGGGCCAGGGCCAGCCACCGCAGCCCTACGAGGCGGGCACCTGGGGGCCACATGCTGCCGATGAGTTGCTAGCCCGCGACGGGCGGGCGTGGCGACGACTGTGAGGATTGCAGATTGCAGATTGTAGATTTGTCACAGCCAGTAACAACCACGCTGCAATCTGCACCTGCTGGGCTGAAATACGCACACAAAGCAAATTGTGGATTGGACGTTGTGATTGCAGCGTGAAGTCAATCTGCAATCTGCAATCTACAATCTGCAATGTAAATCTATGACACTCACATCTCCAAATCCTGTTGATATTGCGGCAATTGAGCGGGAGCTGACCCAACTGTGGAAAGAGGCCGCCGAGCCAGGGACGACGAACCACGCCGTTACCAGGGCGCTTACGCTCAACCTGGTGGCCGTAGCGCCAGACAGCTTCAGCGCCAACCGCATGACGGAGGTGGTGATGGGACTCACCCGCACCCACCCCAACCGCACCATCCTCGTCACCGCCAACCCCGCCGGGCCAGAAAGCCGCATGGAAGCCTGGGTACAGGCCAATTGCCAGCTGGTGGCCCCCGGTGCGCCCCAGGTTTGCGGCGAGCAGGTCAGTATTGAAGCCAGCGGGGCCAGTGTGGCCCAGGTGCCCAGCCTGGTGCTGTCGTTGCTCGTGCCCGAACTGCCGGTGGTGCTCTGGTGGCCCGGCCATAGCCCGTTTGAAAGCCCGCTCTTTCAGCGTGCCCAATCGCTGGTTGACCGGGTGATTGTGGACTCAGCCGACTTTGCCCACCCGGAACGCGACCTGCGCCGCATGGCTGAACTGAACCAGAGCAGCACCTATGTGATGAGCGATTTAAACTGGGCGCGGCTAACGCTGTGGCGGGAACTGGTGGCCCAATTCTTCGACTCGCGGGGGCTGCTGCCGCACCTGTTTCGGCTCGACAAGGTGGTGATTGACTACGAGCGCGACCCGCGCCAACCGGCCAATCGGGCGCAAGCGCTGCTGCTGGCGGGCTGGCTAGCCTCGCGCCTGGGCTGGACACCGCTGGACAACAGCGTGAGTCTCGAAGGTGATCTGGTGCGCATCCACATGCGCCGCCCTGCGCCCACCGTGGGGCCACAAGCCATGCGCCTGGTCACCATCGAACTGCACCCGGCCCCGGTAGTGGAAGACAGCATGGACTCACTGGCGGCAGTGCGACTCTCCGCCACCGACGGCGTGCAAGCCAGCTTTGTGGTGGAACGAACCGACGACCCGGCCTGCGCCCGCACCAAGGCCGACCTTGCGGGAATGACGCCGATTGCACGGATTGTACGGGCCACCCAGCGGGAGGAAACCGACCTGCTGGCCACCGAACTACGGCTGCTCAGTCGCGACCGCACCTTCGACGAGACCCTGCGCATGGCGGGCGTGTTTGCACGGGGGATGTGAGGAATTGGGAATTGAGAGGTGAGAGCTGCGGATGAAGGGAAATTGGTAGTGTAGTGCGGACTTCAGTCCGCGTAACACACAGTTGCGAACCATTGCGGGCGCATTGAGGGAATTTGGTAGTGCGGACTTTAGTCCGCGTAACAGCAGATGAGCATCAAGAAGGGCGAACCCAAGGTTCGCCCGTACTCGTTCCTGGTTGTGGTTTCGTCTACGCCTCCAACTCGCCGAAGCGTTGGCGGTAGGCGGACAACTGCGCCTCTAGCTCGGCAGCCCGTTGGCGAGCGGCGTCAGCCTCGGTGCGGGCGCTTTTCATTTCTTCCAGACGAGCCGCCGCGATTTCGGCCATTGTGGGTACCAGCACACGGTCGGGTGTGGCAAAACGCAGCCAGGTATTTTCTAAATGCCACGTTGTGTAGACGCCCGTCCAGCGATGCAGAAAAAGCCCAAGTTCCTCGCTCCAAAACCAGCCATCCTCGTCGGGTGTGAGTGGCTGGTAGGCCGCACCCACGAGGCGGTAGCCCAACAGATCACCATGCAACGGGTCATAGAGGAAATATTCGGGTACACGCAATTCCTGCTCGTAGACACGCTTCTTTTCACCTTTATCTGTGGCCGCAGTGCTTTCCGAAAGCAACTCGATGATGATATCAGGCCCTTTGCCTTCCTGCCACACCACCCAACTCTTCCGTTTGCGCCGACTGGCTCCTTTAACGACAAAGAAATCAGGGCCGCGAAAGGTGGCAGCACGGGCCAGATCAACCTGGAAGTGAACAAACATATTGCCGCCCGCATAGCCATCGTCTCGATCCTGCCAGTGAATGCCAAGGGTTTCTAGCAGTAGTTCCATCTGAGCGCGGTGGTAGGGCGTCTCCATTGGAATGTCGTCCTCGTAGGGAAGTTCGTCCTCGCCCGGCGGAATTTCAAAATCGAGGGCTTCTGGTGGGGGCAGGGTGGAGGTGTCCATACGCATCTCCCTGGTGTAAACCTGCAAGGGCGAATCTGGTGTTCGCCCCTACATGGTTCTCGGTTCTCGGTTCTGCGGCCCGCGCTACTTCTTTTTGCCCTGGGGCTGCTGGGGCTTGCCCCGTGGCGCGGCGGGCGGGGCCGAACGGCCACGGGGGGCGGCGGCCCCTGGCCCGTTGCCCCCCTGGGCAGCCTTGCGGATGGCTTCGGCTTCGGCGGCGATGCTGTTGATGCCATTGCCACCAACGGTGGGCATCTTGCCGGTGGCCAACTGGGCGGCGGCGCTGGTGGGCGCGCCCTTCACCCCGGCCTGGATGAGATGCATAATCTCTTCCGGGTTGCGCATGTGGCAGTCCTTAAACTTCTTGCCACTACCACACGGGCATGGGTCGTTGCGCTCCGGCAGCTTCACCACGCGGCGCACCGTGCGGGACTCTTCGGCGTAATTCTGCTCCTCGCTGCTGCCACCGGCCCGCTGAGCTGCCGCCAGGCGCATCTGCTGCTCGGCCTCGATCTGCCGCAGGTAGGCTTCGTATTGGAACGAGGCCCCGATGATGTTGTAGACCACGTCGCGGGTGATGTTGGCCTTCAGCTCATCGAACATGTCGAACGAGCGGCGCTTAAACTCCACCAGTGGGTCTTTTTGGGCATAGGCCTGCAAATTAATCGCCTGGCGCAGGTCGTCCATTGCCGTCAGGTAGTCAATCCACTGACGGTCAATCGCGGCCAGCAGCATGCGCCGCTCCACAAAACGCATCTGCTCCAGGCCAATCGCCTGCTCACGGGCCTCGTAGGCCGTTTCGATCATGTCTACCAGCAGGCTTTCGATCTCGTCGCGACCCTTGCCTTCCAGCTCGTTGGCATTAAACGAAGCCGGGAGCATCGGGTCAACCGTGCGGACGGCCCGCACCAGCGCCTCGGCATCCCAGAACTCGGTTTCGCCAGCGGGCAGGTGTTCGTCCACGAGAGCCGCAATCTCCTCGCCAATCAGCTCCAGCACCCGCTCGCGCATGTCCACGCCGTTAAGAATGTCGCGCCGGTCAGCGTAGATAATCTGGCGCTGCTTGTTCATCACGTCGTCGAACTCGACGGTGTGCTTGCGGATGTCGAAGTTGTAGCCTTCCACCCGCGTCTGCGCCCCTTCGATGGACTTGTTGAGCAGACCGGCCTCAATCGGCATTTCTTCATCCACGCCCAGGCGGCCCATAATGTTCTTGATGCGCTCCATGGGGCCGAAGCGCCGCATCAATTCATCTTCCAGCGAGAGGTAGAAACGCGACGAACCAGGGTCGCCCTGGCGACCGGCACGGCCACGCAACTGGTTGTCAATGCGTCGGGCCTCGTGGCGCTCGGTGCCGATGATGTGGAGGCCACCCAGTTCCCGAATCTCGTGCCCTTCAGCCTCGGTGACACGTTTGGCCTCGGCATAAGCCGCATGCTTCACTTCGGGCTCTGCCTCTTCAAACTTAATCCCCTGAGCCGCGAGAATATCGTCCACCAGGCCGTCGGGGTTGCCGCCCAGCAAAATGTCCGTCCCACGACCGGCCATGTTGGTCGCCACCGTCACCGCGCCTTTGCGCCCGGCCTGGGCTACAATCCCGGCCTCACGCTCGTGCTGCTTGGCGTTCAGCACAAAGTGTTTGATGCCAGTTTTGTTCAACAGTTCGCTCAACCGCTCCGAGGTCTCCACCGAGGTAGTACCAATCAGCACCGGGCGGCCTTGCTCGTGCATCTCCTGCACTTCACGCACCACCGCGTTGAACTTGGCCGACTCGGTGCGGTAGATCTGGTCGTCCATGTCGTCGCGGATCATCGGCTTGTTGGTGGGCATTACCACCACATCCAGGTTATAGATTTTGCCAAACTCTTCGCGCTCGGTGTAGGCCGTACCGGTCATCCCAGCCAGTTTTTCATACATGCGGAAGTAGTTCTGGAAGGTAATCGTGGCCATCGTCACGTTTTCGTTTTTGATTGGCACGCCTTCCTTGGCTTCCACGGCCTGGTGCAGCCCATCGCTCCAACGCCGCCCCGGCATGGCCCGGCCCGTAAACTCGTCAATAATCACCACCTCGCCCTCGCGGGTGATCATGTAATCTTTGTCGCGGTGGTAGATGAACTGGGCCCGCATGGCGTTTTCCACAAAGTGGGTCAGTTCGTTATACTTCGGATCGTAGAGGCTCTCACCTTCGGGGATGTTGAGCATGCGTTCCAGCTTCTCAATGCCCTGTTCCGTCAGGCTGATGGACTTGCTGCGCTCCTCGACCATAAAGTCGCCATCTGGCTCAAGTCCCTGCTCCTTCACCTGCTTTTGGGTGACGGTGCTGCGCCGAAGACCGGGCACCAGCCGGGCCACCCGCTTATACTGGTCGCTGCTCTTTTGCGAAGGGCCGCTGATGATGAGCGGGGTGCGGGCCTCGTCAATCAGAATGTTGTCCACCTCGTCCACAATCGCATAGTTGAGTTCGCGCTGCACCAGCTGGTCAAGCTCGATTGACATGTTATCGCGCAGGTAGTCGAAGCCGAACTCGTTGTTGGTGCCGTAGGTGATGTCGGCCATGTAGGCCTCGCGGCGGGGGCAGGGCCGCCAGTGAACCAGGCGCTGGTCTTCCTGGTTGGCGTTGGGGTCGGTGAAGTCGGGGTCGTAGAGCGCACTATACTCGTGGGCGATAAAGCCGACTTTCAGGCCCATAAACAGCGTTCGGGGCCGTATAGGGCCATAGACGTAGCCTGCGTCACGCGCCGGCCCGAGGTCAAAATCCCGCTGAAAACTGTTGAATATGTTTTGTACTCCTCCAAATAGCTGGATTCGGTAGTCTTCCTGCTTGTCTCTGATCGTATAGCTGATCTTGAGGTTTTGTTCAAAAAAGCGAGGGGTTTCTTTCACCACGGTACGCTCGCTTTCGGGGTCAATCACATGTGGGACAAGCATACGGCCCGTAAGCACTCCGGAGTACGACAGCGACACCGCCTTGGTGGGGTTGTAGGTCAGGCTATAAAACCCGTAAGCGTTGGGCGTGCGTAGGATTCGCTCGACCACCGTGGCCGGAGTCGGGCCATCAGTAGCTTCGGGTTCCCAAAGGATTTCGGGTTCGGCATAGCGAGCCAGCTGAAAAGTCGCTCCTGACTGTAAAATCAAGCTACGGCCCAGTGCTATATTGCCTTCGAGGTTTAGTCCGGCTACGGTTGCGCCGGCGCCATTGCGCTTGGTAATGACAGCCACCCCGCTGGGCAGCTCTTGCTGATCGGAGAGGATAAAGGGGTTAAGGAGCTGTGTGTGAAAACCTTCCAGCACAAAATTCATCTGTCTGCGTCCGATCATTTTTTCGTAGTTGAGCGAGAGAGTCGTGCTATTAGACCGCTCGGTCAGCAGGTCAGGGGCCAAGCGAATAAAACGCGCTGCGCCGCCTACGGTCTCTATGTGAAGATCCTCATCAAACGCCTGTGGCCCTCGGTATCCTTGTGCAAAGGAG
>JALONX010000695.1 GCA_025454695.1 Chloroflexaceae bacterium | reverse complement strand
GCCCCTGGCCGAGGCACTTGAGATCACCCGACAACTGGCCTCGGCACTTGATGCAGCGCACGCAGCAGGCGTGGTTCACCGCGATGTAAAGCCCGCCAATGTGCTGTGGAATGCCCTGGGCGCGCTAGTGCTGGCCGACTTCGGAATTGCCCGCGATACGTTGACCGCCGCAAACCACACCCAGACCGGTACCGTTATCGGTACGCCGCTGTATTTGTCACCCGAACAAGCCCAGGCGCAAAAGGTGACCCCCGCCAGCGACATCTATAGCCTTGGTGTGGTGCTCTTTGAACTGCTCACTGGGCGCGTGCCCTTTACTGGCGACACAGCGATGAGTATCGCCATTCAGCATATCCAAGCCCCGCCACCCGCGCTCACCGCGCTACGTGCCGACCTCTCACCTGCGGTGGAGGCGGTGGTGCTACGTGCGCTGGCCAAAGACCCGGCGGCACGCTACAAACAGGCCGGGCTGCTGGTTCAAGCGCTTGAGCAGGCCCTACGCAAGGTTACGCCGAGCGCTGTGGTGAGGGGCGTGCATGGCGTGCCTACCACGGTTTGGACGCCGCCCGCGCCCGCTGCCTTACCACCTGCATCTCTACTACCTGTACAACCACCTGCCCCGGCCAGTGTTGCCCCGCCAACTCAGGCACCGCCGCCTGCGCCACAACCCACGAGCCTGCCAGTCAATACATCCACAGCTGTGAACCGTCATGCGCTCATGCTCGCGCTGGCCGCGCTGTGCATCGGTGTCGTGCTCATTACGGGTCTTGTGGCGCTGCGTCGCAGCCCTTCGCTCAGCGCGGCAGCAGGCGAATCGCCCACGCAGCCCGCCGCCGTTGCCACCGCACCAGCCACCAGTTTCCCGACCTCCGCACCGACAAGCGCCCCAAGCGCTACCGCCGAACCCGCCACGCCCGTGCCACCTTCGCCTACGCCCGTGCCGCCTTCGCCTACGCCCGTGCCACCTTCCCCCACGCCAGAAAATCCGCTAGTCAGCTTACGCACACTGCTCGTGGCGGGTGTAGCCGACGGTAGCATCCGCAGGGGCGGTGATGATTTGATCAATCAGCTAGATGCCTTTACTCAGCAGCTGCGCAACCAGAATGCCCAGCGTGCCCGCCGCGAACTGCGCAACCTGCAGAATGAGCTAAATCAGCGCAAGAAGAACGGCGATGCCACACCGGAGTTCGCCGATGCTGCACTCCAGTTGGTGGATGCCGTAGCGGCGACCTACCAAATTAACCTTCAGGGTGGCGACGACGACGATGATTAGGGTGCAGTCTGCTAGTAAAAACGTGGGTAATACGCCTATGCACAGATGACCCCAGGAACAGTAGTTCATCCCCAATCTCCAATCTCCATCTCATTTCCCCATCATCTTGCTGTAACAGCCTTACAATTCATTTCAGGTCATTCCCTTGCTACCATAAAACCATCAACACCCGTTGCTCCTGAAACGAGGAGGATGGCATGTGGTAACAACACATATCTTCTGGCTCCCCAACGGCAAGATCGTTCATGCGCGTAACAATACGCTGAGTCTGTTCGTCACACAATCAAAGACCACCGTGAACCTGCCAATCGCCGGGCCGCTGGCGCAGCTGCTGGCGGTGTTACCGTGACGAGTGACGAGTGACGAGTGACGAGTGACGAGTTGCCAGTGCTGTAACTGCCCAGGGAAAAAGCAGCATACGGCATCGTCGAGGCCTACGCCACCAGCGGCCCGCAGGCTTGCACCACCTGACGTGTCGCTGCTACTGTTCTCACATGCGGGGGTTTGGGGCGTCAGGCCCCAACGTGGTTGGGTGGGACTGGCCCCCGTTTCGCCCGCCGCGTAGGCGAACCAGGCGTGCCCGCCGCGAAGGCAAATATCCGCTCGTGGAGGCGAGAATACCGCCCGCCGCGTAGGCGAACCAGGTTCCCTGTTCCAGCGGTATCAGAACGTAAGATAGGGGAAAGTCCGACTCGCCCCGCAGATGCACAATGCAGACCCGGGAGTGATGTATAATGGCGCAGGATTTGCTGTAAAACTGGTGCAATGGCAGGGCTATCTCCGTGAATGGATAGCAGCTAACTGCCAACTGGAAACTGCCAACTGCGACTCGTGCCGGGACGCACGCCTATGCCACGTCTGGCGATTGTTATTTTGAACTATAATCGAGCCGACCTGCTGGCCGACTGTCTGGAGTCGATCTACAGCCACCCCACCCGCTGCACCCTTGATGTCTGGGTGGTGGACAACGCCTCGACGGACGGTAGCGCAGCGATTGTGCGCGAACGCTTCCCCCTGAGCCACCTCATCGTCAGCCCCCGCAACGGCGGCTTCTCCTACGGCAACAACCTGGCCCTGCGGAAAATCCTTGGGAATGGAGAATTGAGAATTGAGAATGAGGAGATTGATAATCGGCAATCGGCAATCGGCAATCCGCCTGCCCTGAGCTTGTCGAAGGGTCAATCGTCAATTCCCGACTACGTGCTCCTGCTCAATAATGACACGATTGTGCCCCCCGGTGCCCTGGATGGGTTGGTAGATTACCTGGAAATGCACCCCGATGTGGGCTGCGTTGGCCCCAGGTTGCTCCTGCCCGATGGCTCGCTCGACCTGGCCTGCCGCCGCTCCTTCCCCACGCCGGAAGTGGCCTTCTATCGCATGGTGGGCCTGTCACGCCTCTTCCCCAACAGCGCCCGCTTTAACCGCTACAACCTGGGCTACCTCGACCCTGACGTGGAAACGGAGGTGGACTCAGTGGTGGGGGCCTGCATGCTGCTGCGCACCAGCATCATCCAGGAAGTGGGCCTGCTGGACGAACAGTTTTTTATGTATGGCGAAGACCTGGACTGGGCCTACCGCATCAAGCAGTATGGCTGGCGAGTGGTCTACTACCCCGCCGTCCATGTCTGGCACTACAAACGGGCCGCCAGTACCAGGCGGGCCATCCCAAGCATCCGAGCCTTCTACGACGCCATGCGGATTTTCCACCGCAAACATTTTGCCGCTACCACCCCGGCCCCGCTCAACTGGTTGATCGAAGTCGGAATTACAGCGAAGGAGTTGCTGGCACTTGGCCGTAATCTCATCCGCCCCCCAGCCGCGCGTCGCGTCGGCTAAACGCACCCGCAGCCACAGCCGCCTCTGGCGCTTCGCCTTTCTGTTTACGCTGCTGCTCGGCGACCTGCTAGCCATGAATGCGGCCTTTATGGGTGTCTACCTCTGGCGCTTGCCCGAGATTGAGGACAGCGGCTTGCTGCTGCCTGATGTTCGCTCGATCGCATTTTTCCTGCTGGCGCTAAACCTGATCTTTCTGCTGAGCTGCATTTTTGGCCGCATGTACGACATGCGCCGGGGCGTTTCGCGGGTGGACGAAGCTTCGCGCATGTTCGTGGTGATTGCGCTCACCACCGTGCTGGCCCTGATTGTTAATACCCTATTGCCCCAGCTTGGCTTTGATGACCTGCCCTGGACGGGGACGATCCTTGCCCTGAGCCTGCTGGCGACCCTGGCAGCCACCACGCTGCTCCGCTCCATTCACCGCAGTATTGTGGTGCGCCTGCGCCGCATGGGGATTGACGTGCGCCGGGTGCTAATTGTGGGTGCCCGCGAGCCAGGTCGGGCGGTGTGGAGCACCATCCGCCGCATGCCCGAACTGGGCTACCAGGTGCAGGGCTTTCTTTCCGACTCGTTCGAGGTGGGTAGCACCATTGATGACCTGCCGGTGCTGGGGCGCACCATGCAGCTGGGCCGGGTGGTGCGGGCCACCCGCGCTGATGAGATCATCATCGCACTGTCGGGCCGTTCGCAGAGCGACCTGCTCGAAATTGTGGCCCTGGCGGAAGATGAGTCGGTGGCGATTAAAGTCTACCCCGACACCTTCCAGCTAATCACCAACAACGACATTTCGGTGGGTGATTTAAGTGGGCTGCCCCTGGTGAGCGTAAAAAACGCCGCTCTCGACAGCGCCTTCAATCAG
>JALONX010000694.1 GCA_025454695.1 Chloroflexaceae bacterium | reverse complement strand
GACCCGGAGCAGGTCGCCTTCTGCCTGCGCTCGGCCCTGAAGCTCAACCCCGACAACGAACGGGCCAACCAGGGCCTGCGCTGGCTGGAAGAGAAGCATAACCTCAGCGGGGCGGACAAGGGCAGTGGTGTTGCACACCGCAATGGCACAACCAATGGCAACGGCGTAGCCCACAGCAATGGCGCAACAAACGGGGCTGGCACGGTGCAGACCTATGGTTTGCCCGCGATCCCTAACGTGCCCGCCCGCCCCCGCGCCGCCCAGGTGCAGCGGGAGCCGTGGTGGGTGCAGTGGCGGCAAACCCGCCGCGAAAACAGTCGTATTCGCCTGGTGTTGTGGAGTGTGCCGCTGGTACTCGTCTGCCTGTCACTGCTGATCTACCACACTATGGCCAATGCCGTGGCAGAACGAGAAGCCGCCATGCGCCCCACAGTTGCGCCCTCGCTTGTTGCAGAGGCGGTGCTAGCGCAGCCCACCCCGGTGCCCGTGCTAGAGGTTGATTCGGGTGCATTGCGCGATAGCCAGGCGATGGCCTATCTCAGCGCCTTAGACCCATTGCGGACTCAGCTTAACAGCGCGGTCGAAAGTTACGTGACAGTTACCAGCCAGCCGGGTGGCCTTTCGGTGGGGAATGTAGCGGCGGCCCAGACCCTGCGCACCACGGTGGAGCAAGCACGGGCGACGCTGGCCGAACTCAACCCGCCCCGTGAGCTGCAAACGGCCCACGCCGATTATCAGCGGGGGCTGGAACTTGAGTCGCAGGCCCTCGATGAATTATTGGAGTTCTACGGCAGCTACAACGTGGAACAGGCCAACCGGGCCGCGCAGAATTTGCAGGCTGCCCAGGGCTATATCGAACGGGCGCTGGCTACCTTCACCCAGCACCAGCAGCTGCTGCAACAGGCCAGTGCCGTTTCCGCACATGCCATTCGGTAACAGGTCAGTTTTTAGACAGGATTGACAGGATTGACAGGATTATTACACTGGCAACTCAATCTTTTTGCACGCAATGCAACGCGCTGTCATTCCGAACGAAGTGAGGAATCTACATGGCACCGCATGGACGATCCTTCACTGAGTCTGCCCTGCCGTTCGGCAAGCGCACGAACCGCGCTGCGAACGGGTGCAGGGTGACGTGGACGGCCCATGCCAGAAGGCGTCGTTGACAGATAAATTACGGTGTGCTGCAATGTAGTACACCTTGTTCTTCCTATTCTTCCTAGTCCAGCATTCCAGGGTCTATTGCTGAGACAGCCTATTGAGCCACGCCACTAGATCAGCAGGGCCAGCGAAATGCAGCATGGCCAGCGCCCGTTCCTTCACCAAGAGCAGCGTGTTGTAGACATACATGTGTTCGGCAAAATCATCTTCCTCCTGAACCTGCACCTCGATGTGGATCAACACCCAGGCGTCGTGGCCATCGTAACGCTAGACCCGCACCAGCGTATCGGCCAACCGCTGCCCCACATCGGCTTCCCGCATGATCTATTGGAGTCCCTTGTCAAGAAGTTCGTAGCCCTGTGGCCAATCTCTCGCGACCTGAGTTAGTTACCGTGGTGAACGAGCCTCAACCTGAAGCCCCTTTTTATCGGCAAAATGTTGATTGACTCATCAATCAACATGTGCTACACTCACAGTACACGTTGATTGACCAGTCAATGAATGAGGCGAGATAATGGCAGGGAACGACGCAGCCGACGTGAATGATCGCCGTCGTCAGATTCTTGAAGCGGCGCTAAAGGTTTTCAGCACCAAAGGCTTCGAGCGGGCCACAAACAAAGACATTGCCGAGGCTGCTGGCGGCATCTCGCCGGGGCTAATCTACCACTACTTTAAAGACAAGCAGGATTTGTTGTTCTCCATCCTTCAGGAGCGGGCACCGATTGTGCAACTAGCAGCCCGCCCGGAGCAGTTGATGAGTCTGCCGCCCCATGAAGGTCTGACCATCATCGGGCGGGCGTACCTGGGCGCTGCCCGTGTACCTGGCAATTTGGCGGTGGTTCGTATCTTGGTCGGCGAAGCCCTGCGCTTCCCCCAGATCGCCGAGATGATCTACAAAGGTGCCGTCCAGCGCATTTTTGGGCTCGTTTCCAGCTACCTCGAACGGCAGGTGCAGCTTGGCCGCCTGCGACCTCACGATACCGGCATCGCGACCCGCTCGTTTATTGGCCAGTTTATCGCCCATATTATTGCCCGCGAGTTTCTGCACCAGCCCGAAGCGCTGGCAGTGTCGGATGATGACATGGTTGCCGCCGCCGTCGATCTCTTTCTCAAGGGTTTGGAAGTGGCATAACCCCAGGTCTCTTTTTTTAGCCTTACTATTGATTGTTCAGTCAATCAACCAGCGAGAAGAAGGGGAGGTGCGAGGATGTTCGGACGGTTGCTGCCCATCATTCGCAAGGAGTTCATTCACATTATCCGTGATCCACGGACGCTGGCGGTGATGTTTGTCACACCGCTCCTGCAACTCATTCTGCTGGGCTATGCCGCCACGACCGACGTGCGCCATGTGCCGCTGGTTGTGTTCGACCAGGATCGCTCGCCCCAGAGCCGCACCCTGGTGGAAGCTTTTGTCGCCAGCGACCAGTTTGCCGTGGTGCAGCGCGTGGCGAGTGAGTCCGACCTCGCCACGCTGGTGGATAACGGAACGGCGCGGGCCGGGCTGATCGTCCCACCGGGCTATGCCAGCGACGTGATCAGTGGCCGGGGCGCGCAGGTCGAGTTCGTACTCGATGGCTCCGACCCGACCGTTGCTGGCTCGTCGCTCTCGGCGGCGCGGCTGATTGGCCAGGTTGAAGCAACCCAGGTGCAGCAGCGAACCCTGGAACGGCGTGGGCAAACGGCAACCGTTGAGCAACCAATCGAAGTGCGCACCCGCGTCTGGTACAACCCCGACATGAACAGCTCGGTGTTTATGGTGCCGGGACTCATTGGCATGGTGCTCCAGATGCAGGCCACCCTGCTGACCTCCTCGGCGATTGTGCGCGAGCGGGAGCGCGGCACGATTGAACAGCTGATCGTTACACCGATTCGGCCCTACGAACTGATTATCGGCAAGATTCTGCCCTACGCCCTGGTGGCGCTACTGATCACCATTGAGGTATTGCTGATTGGCACCACGCTGCCTTCAATCTTCCTTTCGGGCTTTATCTACCCGGTGGCGGCCATGCCCCAATTCCTCCAGCTCGTCAGTGGCATCATTCCACTGACCTACTTTCTAGTGGTGGTGCGCGGCATTGTGATTAAGGGCGTAGACTTCGCCGCGCTGCTGCCGCAGGTGGTGGCGCTGGCCATGTTTGGGGCGGTGTTAATCCTGCTGTCCTCGCTTCGCTTTCGCAAACGGCTTGATTGATAGAGGAGGGATACGATGCACAAGCGCGCACGGATTATTCTGCCAGTGCTGCTGATCCTGGCCCTTGCCAGCGGCGGGGCCTGGTGGTGGCAGCAACAGACGGCAACCGCAGCGGCTTCGTCGCTGAGCGGGTCGGGAACGATTGAGGCGGAGGAGGTGCTGATCACGGCGGAGATTGCCGGGCGGGTGAAGCGCCTCACAGTTGACGAGGGCCAGAGCGTGAGCAACGGCGCAGTGGTGGCCGAACTCGACACGGCCCTGCTGGAAGCCCAGCTGGCCCAGGCCAGGGCGGCGGTGGCGCTGGCAGCAGCCAATCTGGAGCAGCTGCAAGCAGGGACGCGCCCGGAGGAAATTGCCATGGCCGAGGCCCAGGTAGCCCAGGCCCAGGCCCTCCGTGATGGGGCAGAAAAAGCCTATGCACACACGGTGGCCATCCTGCAAAACCCCCAGGATGTGCAGGTGCAGGTGGCCCAGGCCCAGGCCGTGCGCGACCAGGCCCGGGCGGCGCTGGCCCGGCTTCAGGCCGGTTCGCGGCCTGAAGACCTTGCGGCGGCCCAGTCGGCCCAGGCCCAGGCCCAGCTCAATGTGCAGGGAAGCCGCGATCGGCTCTCACTGGCCAAGACCCAGGCCGAGGCCGCCATGCGCCAGGCCGCCGACGCCCTGGTGCAGGCCCAGGCCCGCTATGCCCAGGCGAAATATAACTGGGAATATGTGCGCGACAACAACAAAGATCCGCTGCTTGGCGGGCGCGGCCCCTCGGTGACGGACGGCGTGCGCGAACAGTATTACGCCCAATTCGTGCAGGCCGAAGCCGCCATGCACCAGGCCGAGCAGGCTCTCCAGGCAGCAACGGCGGCCTACGACACCGCCCGCCAGGCCGAAGTGACCGGCGTGCAAACGGCAGAGGAGCAGGTGCGGGCTGCCGGTACCGTGGTTGAGAAACTTCAGGCCGGGGCAACCAGCGAAGAACTGGCCCAGGCCCAAACCGCCCTGGCCAGCGCCCAGCGCACCCTCGACGCGGTGCTTGCATTACGGGCCAACCCGCAGCAGCTGCAACTGGCATCGGACAACGCCCAGACCCAGCTCGGCAGCGCCGAGGCCCAGCTGCGGCAAGCCCAGGCCCGGCTGGAGGAAGCCAGGAACGGCCCCCGCTCGTCCCAGATCAAAGCGGCTGAAGCCCAGTTGGCCCAGGCCCGTGCCGCCCAGAACCAGATCGAGGTGCAGCTTGGCAAAGCGAAACTGGCCGCGCCACGGGACGGCGTCATCCTGAATCGCCCCATTCACGAGGGCGAGCAGGTGTTGCCCGGTGCCCCCGTGATGACCATCGGCACCCTCGACACCGTCTGGCTCACCGTTTACATCGGCCAGACCGACATGGGGCGGGTGCGCCTGGGCCAGGCGGCAGATGTAACGGTGGACGGTTTTCCTGGCAAGACTTTTCGGGGCACCGTCTCGCTGATCGGGCAGCAGGCCGAATTTACTCCCCGCAACGTGCAGACCAGGGAAGAGCGGGCGACAACCGTCTTTGCGGTGCGAATTGACCTGACCAACCCCGACCACGGCCTCAAGCCGGGGATGGCTGCTGACGCCGTGCTGTTGGAGCAGTGAGATGGACACCAGCGACGCCATCACCATCGAAAACCTCCACAAGTCTTTTGGCCCGGTGAAGGCGGTGGATGGTCTGAACCTGACTGTGCCCCGGGGATCGATCTACGGGCTGGTGGGGCCGGACGGCGCGGGCAAAACCACAACTATCCGCGTGCTGTGTGGGGCGATTGGCGCGGACTCAGGGCGGGCCACTGTGGCCGGGATTGACGTGGCCCGCGACCCGGACGGGGTTCGGCGCAAACTGGGCTACGTGGCCCAGCGCTTCAGTCTCTATGGCGACCTGACGGTGCTGGAAAACATGCGCTTTTTTGCCAATGCCTATGGTGTGGCCCGCAGCGAGCAGCCTCAACTCATCGCCCGGCTGCTGGAGTTCAGTCGCCTGGGGCCGTTCTACAACCGTCGCGCCGAGGCCCTTTCCGGCGGCATGAAACAGAAGCTGGCCCTGGCCTGCGCCCTCATCCACCAGCCCACCGTGCTGCTGCTCGACGAGCCGAGTACCGGCGTTGACCCGGTTTCGCGTCGTGAGTTCTGGGACATCCTGCGGGATGCGGTTGTCCGCGACGGGATGACAGTGCTGGTGGCCACGCCCTACATGGACGAGGCCGATCGCTGCCACCAGGTCGGTTTTGTGCAGGCCGGGCGGGTGCTGGCCAGCGGCACACCCCGCGACCTCCAGCGGCTGGTGGCGGGCGTGGTGCTTGAGCTGCAAGCCACCCCCCGCGAAGCCGCCGACCGGGCCCTGCGGGCCGCGCCGGGCGTCCGCTCGGTGCAAGTGTTTGGCGACCGGCTTCACGTCGTCACCGACACGCCGCCGTTCGAGGATGCGCTACGCGGCAGCCTGGCCGCCGTTGGCGTCACCCTCCATGCCATGCGCCGGGTTGTGCCAACGATGGAGGATGTTTTTATGCAACTGGCGGCAGGCGCACAAGCGGAGGCGCTATGAGCGTGGCATATGCGGTCGAAACAGCCGGACTGACCCGGCGTTTTGGCGACTTTGTGGCCGTCAACAAAGTCTCGTTTCAGGTGCAACCGGGCGAGGTGTTTGGTTTCCTTGGCCCCAACGGCTCCGGCAAGTCCACCACCATTCGCATGCTCTGCGGCCTGATTGCCCCGACCGAAGGCAGTGGCCATGTGCTGGGGCTGGATATCGCCAGCGAGGCCGAGGCCATCCGCGCCCGCATCGGCTACATGTCGCAGAAGTTCAGTCTTTACCCCGACCTGACGGTGCATGAGAATCTGCGCTTCTACGCCTCGGTCTATGGCGTGCCACGCCGGGAACGGGCCGCCCGTATGGCCGAACTGACGGCGATGGCCGGACTCACCGGGCGCGAAGACAGTCTTACTAGCACGCTATCGGGGGGCTGGCGGCAGCGCCTGGCCCTGGCCTGCGCCATCGTTCACCGCCCCCAGGTGCTCTTCCTGGATGAGCCGACCAGCGGGGTTGACCCGGAGGCCCGGCGGGCCTTCTGGGACTTGATCTATGCCATGGCCGCTGACGGCGTAACCGTATTTGTCACGACTCACTTTATGGACGAGGCCGAACACTGTCACCGCATCGGGCTGATGTACGGCGGCAACTTGATTGCCCTCGATACCCCCGCCGGACTCAAACGGCTGGCGGTTGATGGCGAGGTGCTGGAGATTGAGGGCGACCCGCAGGACAGCGCCCGCAGCCTTATTGCCGCCCTGCCCGGCGTGTACTCCGTCGCGCCGCATGGTGCCCGGCTGCACGCCATTGTGGATAACGCCAGCCAGCGCTCCGAGTCCATCCTCACCACACTACGGAACGGCGGCGTGGTGGCGGGCCACATCGAGCAGATTGAACCATCGTTGGAGGATGTGTTTGTGGCGATGGTGACGGCGCAGCGGTAGAGAAATGGTACAATCACCAGCATGAAATACTTCATCACCGGTGCCACGGGCTTTATCGGCGGGCGCGTGGCCCAACAACTGATTGCGGCGGGGCACGAGGTGGTGGCCCTGGTGCGCAACCCGACCAAAGCCCAGGGCCTGGCCAGGCTTGGCGTGCAGCTTGCGCCGGGCGACATCACCGACAAAGCGAGCATGCGGGGGCCGATGACCGGGGTGGACGGGGTGTACCACATTGCGGGCTGGTACGAGGTCGG